>JBEGLE010000160.1:0-17579 GCA_041183725.1 Pseudomonadota bacterium
CAGGATGAGCGGGGCAGGGGGATTGGTTTGGGAAATACTTTGATGTTTTCCAACATCCGCTCATCCTGAGCTTGTCGAAGGATGTCGCGAAACCTTAAGAAAAAGGCGGCGGTTGCCCGTCGCCTTTTTCGGCACCCTCTCCCGAAGTGCCTGTCGCTGTCTGCGCCTGTTTTCGGGCAGATCAGCGGATGAAATTATTCGTCCTCGCCGCTGCCGAGCGATTCGGCTTGAGCCAGGGTGGTTGGCTTGAAAGCGCCAGCCTGCAGGTAGGGCATCGGATTAACGGCCACGCCATCAATCCGGACTTCGTAATGCAGGTGCGGGCCGGTGGTGCGGCCAGTGGTGCCGACATAGCCGATCAGATCACCCTTGTGGACGGACTGGCCAGCAAAGACATTCAAGCGGGACATGTGGCCATAACGGGTTTCAATCGTGCCGCCATGTTCCAGCGCCACGAACAGGCCATAGCCAGCGAACCAATCAGCCCGGCCAACCACGCCATCGGCGGCGGCAAAGATGGGGGTGCCAGCCGGAGCGGCCAGATCAACACCCTTGTGCTGACGGCGGCCACCCAGAACCGGGTGCCAGCGCATGCCAAAGCCGCTGGTCAGGGCCAAGCCTTCAACCGGGACAAGCGAGGGAATGGAAACAGTGGTGGGCTGCAGCACGGTCATGCCCAACGAGGCTGAGCGGGTGGGCAGCGATGCCGCGGCCAGGCTGCGACCCTGATCCAGCGATTGCCAAGAATTGAACAGCTGGCGGAATTCTTCGTCACCGGATGTGCTGGCGTTCTGCTTGGCAGCCTGAACCGCGCGCAGCGGGGCGGTGATATCAGCATTGGCGCTGACGTTGGCGAAAGCAGGGTTCACGCTTACCAAAGAGGCTGCGGCGGCAGCAATGCCGGCCAGCGAGCGGAACTTGGTAAGGAGGGAAAACAGAATCACAGTAAACTTTCTTCTCTGGCCTGACCCGATCGTGCGGGTGGCCAGGAGCAACCCATTTTTCGCGGAACAAAAGCCAACGCGCGCCGTTAACCTTGCTGCAATTTTGGCTAAACAGCCGGGCTGGCGATGGCAAGCGCGGCATAGAGACTGCGCGACAAACCGGCAGCAGCGCGCGCTGAGTCGTTGAATGGCGGCTTTATCGCCCCGCCAAAATAGGTCGTAACCAACGATTTCCAGAGCGCTTCGTGTGGTTCACCCCGCGCGGCGGCCACGGCGGCGAAATGATTTGCACCGCAGCGCACGTGGCGAATTTCATCGTTAAAGATACGCTCAAGTATCCGTGCGCCGTGGTCATCCCCCATGGCACGCAGGCGGGTAATCATCATCGGCGTGACGTCCAATCCGCGCGCCTCAAGCACCATGGGCACCACCGCCAGCCGGGCGGCGACATCATGGCGGGTGGCATAGGCCGAATCCCATAGGCCATCGTGGGCCGGAAGATCGCCATAGGCAGCGCCCAGGCTTTGCAGCTTGCGGGCGATAAGGACGAAATGCATCGCCTCATCGGCGGCCACGCTCAGAAAATCTGTGATGAAATCAGGACCCCGTTCACCGCCAAAGCGGCCGACGATATCCAGCGCCAGATCGATCGCGACATATTCGATATGGCCCAAGGCGTGCCACAGCGCGATGCGGCCGCGTTCCGAATGGCCGCGCCCCCGCTTGGGCATCCGGCTGGGCGGCAGCAGTTCGGGACGATCAGGCCTGGCCGGGCGATCGGGCATCGGGCAGTCAAAGCTGGGGGCCAGCCGCCCCAGCCGCCAATTGCGGGCCACGGCGCGGGTCGCCATGGCCTTGGCAAAGGGATCGGCGGTCAGCAGCGCCGCGCGGATCGCGGCGGAAAGTGTGGTCACAGGGCTTGGGCAGCCGCAAGCACCGCAGCGGCGTGGCCCTTGACCTTTACCTTATCCCACACCTGCACGATCGTGCCTGTGGCATCGATCAGATAGGTGGTGCGGACCATGCCCATATAGGTGCGGCCGTAATTGACCTTTTCGGTCCAGACCCCCAGCGCATCAGACAGCCCGCCCTCGGCAGCATCGCTGGCGAGCGGGGCGGTAAGGCCATATTTGGCGATGAATTTCTGGTGGCGGGCCGGGCTATCCTTGCTCACCCCCAAAAGGGCGGTACCCGCGGCGGCAAAATCAGCGGCCAGCGCGGTGAAATCCTGATTCTCCGTGGTGCAGCCGGGGGTATCGTCTTTGGGGTAAAAGAACAGGACCAGCTTGCGGCCTGCGAAATCAGAGGGCTTTACGCTGCCCCCCGCGGGGGTGGTGAGGGCGATATCGGGGATCGTATCGCCGATGCCGAATGTGCTGCTCATGCTGTCTCCAGTTGCAATTTTTGGCCGAACACCTGTGCCCAAGCCTTGGCTACCACTTGGCGTGCTTGGGCGAATTCGGCCATTACGTGATCCCAATCGCGACATTGACACGCGCTGGCAAGGGCCGCGCGCACACCGCTTGGGGGTATCGCCGAATCGGGAGCCAAGAGCCGCACCGCGATGAGCAGGCGGGCCATGCCATCGTGTGCGGCCAGCAGATCAGGTGGGACTAGTCCAGCGGTGGCCAGCGCGGTGATGGCCTTGGGCAGCGATGGGGTAAGGGCCACCCGATCACGCAGTTGCAGGAAGTGGACGAGAAATTCCAGATCAACCAGTCCGCCGCGCAGCAACTTGGCATCAAGCGGGCCTTTGGCATGCTTATGCGCCGCCATATCGGCGCGCATGGCCAGCACATCGGTGCGCAGCTTGTGGGCATCGCGCGGGCGCTTCAGAACATCGCTGATGATTGCGCCCAGCGCCGCTTGGGCTTCTTCGGGGCCATAGAGGGTGCGGGCGCGGCACAGGGCCATGTGCTCCCAAGTCCATGCCTCTTCGCGTTGATAACGCGCAAAGCTATCGAGGCTAACGGCCAAGGGGCCTTGGGTGCCTGAGGGGCGTAGGCGGGTATCGACCTCATACAGCGCGCCTTCGGCCGTTGGCACCGACAGCGCGGCGCCAATGCGCTGGGCGAGTCGGTTGAAATAGAGCGAGGCCCCCAGCGGGCGGGGCCCATCCGATTCGGCCGTATGCGCCCCGGTGAAGCCGAAGATCAGATCCAAGTCAGAGGCATGGGTTAGCGCCCCGCCGCCCAGCCGGCCAAGGCCAAGGATCACCAGATCGCCGCCGGGCACCTGGCCATGCGCCTTGGCAAATTCCAGCTCGGTGGCCGCGGCCAGCACCGCCAGCGCTGCTTCTGCCACCCGGGCATAGGCTGCGGCCACAGCCAAGGGATCGGTCATGCCATCAACCAGTTGCACCCCCAGGGCAAAGCGCCTTTCCCCGACCTTGCGCCGCACCCGATCGAGCAGGCGTTCGTAATCGTCATCGGCCTCGCCTGCGGAAAATTCATCGACCAGTTCGGCCACGCTGCCCGGCGGGGCAAAGGCGCTGGCATCAATCAGCGGATCAAGCAGATCGGCGCGCCGGGCCAAGGCATCGGCCAAAGGCGGGGCCAGCGCCAAGACCTTGGCGGTCAATTCCAGCAGCGCCGGGCGGGCTTCGAGCAAGTGGAACAGATTGACCGCGCTGGGCAGGTGGCTGAGCAAGTCTTCCCAGCGGTTAAAGGCGCGGCGCGGTTCGGGCGCGCGGGCCAAAGCGGCCAAAAGCTGCGGCTGGATCGCATCGAAAGCCGCCAAGGCCGCATCGCTGCGCAGCGCCTTTAACTTGCCGCTGCGCCAGCCTTCGATCCGCGCGGCCAATTCATCGGCCTCAGTAAAACCAAGGCTATCGAGCTCTGCCGCCAAATGTTTGCCGCTGGCGGCTGGCGGCGGGGCGGGGTGATCCGCGGCATCGGCATTGGCGGCAATCAGCCCATCATAGCGCGCGCCCACCGCATCGGTGATCGCCGCCAGTTCTTTCACCAAGGTCTTACCGTCTTTCAGCCCATCCAGCCGCGCCACACTGTCGAGCGCCTGGGGATTGTCTGGCAGGCTATGGGTTTGCTGATCGGCCACCATCTGCAAGCGGTGCTCAATCGTGCGCAGCCGGTCATAACTTTCACCCAGCAAGCGGGCATCATCGGCCGGAATAATCCCCGCCGCGGCCAAGGCATCCAAAGTGGCGCGGGTGCCGCGCAGCCGCAGTGCCGGGTTGCGCCCGCCGTGGATCAATTGGTGCGTTTGGGCGTAGAATTCGATTTCCCGAATGCCGCCGCGCCCCTTTTTTACATCGAAACCGGGGCCGGGCCGCTCCGCCCCTTCGTGGCTGGCGCGAATTTGGGCCGTGAGCCGCGCAATCTCGGCAATCGCCCCGAAATCGAGGCTCTTGCGCCACACAAACGGCCGGATCGCCGCCAAGAAAGCCTGCCCCGCCGCCACATCACCCGCACAGGCGCGGGCGCGAATAAAGGCAGCGCGTTCCCACGTCAGAGCTGAGCTTTCATAATGGGTCAGCGCCGCCTCTATCGGGATCGCCAAGGGGCTAACTTCGGATTGCGGACGCAAGCGCAGATCGATGCGGAAGACATAGCCCTCACCATCGATCCGCCCCATGGTCTGGACAATATCGCGGGCCAGCCGCTGGGCGGCCTCCCCCGGTTCATCGCGCTCCCGCCGGGGCAGCAAGGCCGGATCATAGAGCAGGATCGGATCGATATCGGACGAGTAATTCAGCTCCTCCGCGCCGTGCTTGCCCAGAGCCAAGGCAATCATCCCGGCGGGGTCCGCATCGGGCGTGCGCTGGGCTATGGCGTGGCCAATCGCGGCATCGAGCGCGCGATCCGCGAAGGCCGACAGTTCACCGGTTACCCGCGCTAAAGGAAAAGCCCCAGCCAGATCGCCAATTGCCAAAGTGAGGGCCAAGGCCCGCTTTTCCCGCCGCAGGGCGCTGGGCACATCGGCGCCCCCTACCCCGGCACTTTGGGCCAAGGCCATGGCGGCCTCACCCTGACCTTGGGCGAAAAGGGCAGCCAAGTCCGGTTCGCGGTGAAGCAGCCGCGCCAGATAGGGGGCGTGGCGCTGCGCCCGCGCCAGCGCGCCGGTCCAATCGGGTGATGCGGAGAACGGGGCTGTCATGGCCGCAGGGTGCCCTGTCATGCCCCGCCAAGCAAGCGCGATAACTTGCGCTGACTGCGCCCATTTGCCATCACCCCCGCCAGCAAAGCGGGTTGCTATGGAGTGGCCGCTCTTTTTGAAAGGTTGCCGATGTCTTCCTCTCTTTCCAAAGTGTGGCTGTTTGGCCCCGCACTGGCCACTGCCTTGGTCGCCACCACGGCCGGCGCTGCCACGCCCAAGCCCGCCGCCATCGATACCCACCTGATGCAGGCGGTGACCCAGCGTCTATCGGCCGATGATTTCACCGGCCGTGGCCCCAGCACGGCAACCGAGCCCAAGGTGCTCGACTATATCATTTCCCAGTTCAAAGCCGCTGGCCTGAAGCCGGGCAATAATGGATCGTGGCTGCAGCCGGTGCCGACGGTGGAAATCACCGGCAACAATTATTCACCGCTGACCATCACCGGCGGCACGACGCCGCTTAGCTTCACCAATGCCACCGACTTTGTGGGCGCGAGTTACCGCGTGGTGCCGCATACCGAGATCAAGGATGCTGATCTGGTCTTTGTCGGCTATGGCATCAATGCCCCCGAACTGGGTTGGAATGACTATGCCGGGGTGGATATGCACGGCAAGATTGCGGTGATTCTGGTTAATGATCCAGACTATGCCATGGATAGCCAAGATGGCCTGTTTAAGGGCCGCCGCATGACCTATTACGGCCGCTGGACCTACAAATTTGAAGAGGCCGCTCGTCAGGGTGCCACCGGCGCGCTGATCGTGCATGATACCTTCCCCGCCGCCTATGGCTGGAACGTGGTGCAATCGAGCTGGTCAAAGGCGCAGTATTTTGTCCAGAGCGCCGATGATGGCGCCGATCAGACGGCGGTTAACGGCTGGATGCAAAAGCCGGTGGCACAGGCCATCTTCGCTTCGGCCGGCAAGGATCTGACCAGCCTGATCGCCGCGGCTGGGCAAAAGGGCTTTCACGCCGTGCCGCTGGGGCTGAAGGCCAGCCTGTCGTTCGATAACAAGACTCGCAAATCAACCTCGGCCAATGTGGTTGGTATTCTGCTGGGCAAGACCGCGCCGAAGGAATATGTCCTCTATTCAGCGCACTGGGACCATCTGGGCCACTGTACACCCGATAAGACCGGCGATGACATCTGCAACGGCGCGGTCGACAATGCTACAGGCGTTGCCGCGCTGACCGCGCTGGCCAAGGCGAGTGTCAAGGCTGGCCCAGCCCGCCGCAGCCAAGTTTTTGTGTCGGTAACGCTGGAAGAATCGGGCCTGCTGGGTTCCAAATGGTATGCCGAACACCCCGTGTTCCCGTTGAAGCAAACTGTGGGCGGGGTGAATATGGATGCCTTGGCCCCCACCGGCGCGGCGCATGACTATGCCATGACCGGCGGCGACAAATCAGACCTTACCGGCTTGTTCCGCAAGGCTTTGGCCGAACAGGGCTTGGTCGAATCACCCGAAGATAGCCCGGAAAAGGGCCACTATTATCGCTCGGATCACTTCAGCATGGCCAAGCTTGGCGTACCGATGTTTGATATTGGCCGCGGCATCGATCTGGTAAAGGGTGGCAAGGCAGCCGGCGAGGCCGCGCGCGATGATTATACCAACAACCGCTATCACCAACCGAGCGATGAATATTCGGCCACGTGGGATTGGTCTGGCATCAATCAGGATGTGCGGCTGCTCTATCGGCTGGGGCATATGCTGGCTGACAGCAAGGCTTGGCCCAATTGGCACCCAACCGATGAATTCCGGGCGATCCGTGACAAGAGCTTGGCGGGCAAATAAGCCATGACACCGTCTGCCCTGCGCATGCCCCCCGAATGGCACCCCCAAGACTGGATCTGGATCGGCTTTCCGCACGATCCGATCGAGTGGCCGGGTTTTCTGGGGGCGGCGCAGGAACAGATTGCCGCCTATGCCAATGCCGTGGCGAATAGCGGGCAGGCGGTGCGGCTGATCGTGCGCGATGCGGCCAATGCGGCGCGGGCGCGCAGCTTGGTCTCAGCCGCTGTGACGATCGAACAGCGGGTCTATGGCGATGTCTGGCTGCGCGATACGGGGCCGTTGGTGGTGACCGATGGAGCAGGCCAGCAGGTGGCGCGGCGCTTTGGCTTTAATGGCTGGGGCGGCAAATATGTGATGGCGGGAGATGAAACAATCGGTGCTGAACTGGCGATCAGCGCCGGCTTGGCGGTGACCGAGGCCGATTGGGTGCTGGAAGGCGGAGCGCTCGATTGCGATGGCACTGGGCTGGTGGTGACCACCCAGCAGTGCCTGCTCAATCCCAACCGAAACCCGCACCTTTCCCGCGCAGATATCGAAATGCGGCTGGCGCGCGATCTGGGGTTTGATCGGGTGCTGTGGTTGCGGGATGGACTGATCAACGATCACACCGATGGCCATGTCGATAACCTTGCCCGCTTTGTCGCGCCGGGGGTTCTGGCCTTGCCGCGCGCGACCGGCACCGATGATCCCAATGCCGCAATCTATGCCGATGCCAAGGCCCGCGCCGAAGCCTTTGGCCTGACGGTGCGCGAAGTGCCTTCACCGGGACGGGTGGAAACCGCGGGACGGATTGAACCGGCCAGCTATATGAATTTCGCCATCACTTCAAAACTGGTGGTCGTGCCCACTTATGGCACGGCGCATGATGCGGAAGGCGTGGCAGCCATTGCCGCACTGTTCCCCGATCGCGATGTGGTGGGCATTCTGGCCGATGCGGTACTGGCCGGGGGTGGCAGCTTCCACTGCGCCAGCCAGCAGATGCCCGCCAAGTAGGTTTGGTTCGCGCTAAGGCGCGAAAATCAATCACCCTTTCTTGGGGCGTTTCGGCTTTGGCATAGGCAAGGCATCGGCGGTGATCTGGATGAGTTGGCATAGCCAATCGCCATCGTCCCACAGGTCAGGGTCGATCAGCAAGCTGGGCTTGGCCCCCGGATAGGGCGGGGCCTCCACCACGTCACCGATAAAAGCGCGGCCCGGCGCGGTGGGTTTGACGAAAAGCTGATCATCGCAGACCAGCGCCACGGTTTTGCCGTGGCAATAGAGCGCATATTCGCCAAACATCTTGCGCGCCGAAACGCCAAGCGTGGACAGCTGTTCGACAAGAAAATCAACGGTGCGCTGATCGGTCGCCACGGGCTGTCCTATCGTCTTAGGCGTCTGGCCGCAGGTCGGGCGGGGTGGCCTCGACTTTCAAGAGGGCAATCGCTTCGGCCAGGGTCATCACCTTCTGGTGTTCAACCCCCAAGGTGCGCAGGGCAACGGTGCCTTCTTCCGCCTCGCGCTTGCCGACCACCAAGAGGTGAGGCACCTTTTGTAGCGAGTGTTCACGGACCTTGTAATTGATCTTCTCGTTGCGCAGATCGCTTTCCACCCGGATTCCGGCAGCAAGCAATGCAGCCTCCACTTCGCGGGCATAGCCATCAGCATCGGAAACAATCGTCGCCACCACGGCCTGAACCGGGGCGAGCCAGACCGGCAGCTTGCCGGCATAATGCTCGATCAAAATACCGATAAAGCGTTCGTATGAGCCAAAGATCGCGCGATGCAGCATGACCGGGCGGTGGCGGCCACCGTCTTCGCCGATATAGCTGGCATCAAGCCGTTCGGGCAGCATGCGGTCAGACTGGATCGTGCCAACCTGCCAAGTGCGGCCGATTGCGTCGGTCAGATGCCATTCCAGCTTGGGTGCATAGAACGCGCCTTCGCCGGGCAGTTCTTCCCAGCCAAATTCGGGGGTGTTCAAACCGGCGGCGGCCACGGCATCACGCAGTTCGGCTTCGGCCACGTCCCACAGATCGTCACTGCCGATGCGGTTTTCCGGGCGCAGGGCCAGCTTGATCGCATAAGTAAAGCCGAAGTGCTTATAAACCCGGTCAGCCAACTCGCAAAAGGCGCGAACTTCGCCAACGATCTGGTCTTCGCGGCAGAAGATGTGGCCGTCATCTTGGGTGAACTGGCGCACGCGCATGAGGCCGTGCAACGCGCCGTGCGGTTCGTTGCGGTGACAACAGCCGTTTTCAACAATGCGCAGCGGCAGATCGCGGTAGGATTTGATCCCCTGCTTGAAGATCAGGATGTGCGCCGGGCAGTTCATCGGCTTGAGCGCCATCCAGTCCGCCTCGTTCGACACGAGCGGGCCATCATCTTCGGTGTTTGGCACTTCATCAGGAATGACGAACATGGCTTCGCGATACTTGCCCCAGTGGCCGGATTGCTCCCACTGGCGGGCGTCCATAATCTGCGGGGTTTTCACCTCTTTGCAGTCCGCCGCTTGCACCGCGCGGCGCATATAGTCTTCCAGTGCGCGGTAAATGGCATAGCCCTTGGGGTGCCAGAACACCGAACCATGCGCTTCAGCCTGCAGGTGGAACAGGTCCATCTCGCCGCCCAATTTGCGGTGATCGCGCTTGGCGGCTTCTTCCAAGCGGGTCAGATGGGCATCAAGCTGCTTTTTGTTGAGCCAGCCGGTGCCATAGACGCGGCTCAGCATCGCGTTCTTCTGATCGCCGCGCCAATAGGCCCCCGAAACGCGGGTCAGCTTGAAAGCGGCAGGATCAAGCTTGCCGGTTGAGGGTAAGTGCGGGCCGCGGCACATATCGTACCAGTCATTGCCGCTGTGATAGACCGACAGTTCTTCGCCTGCGGGCAGTTCCGCGGCCCATTCGGCCTTAAAGCTCTCACCCGCTGCGCGCCACTGGGCGATCAGAACATCGCGGTCGATTACTTCGCGGCGCAAAGGCTTGTCGGCGGCGATGATCTTGCGCATCTCGGCCTCGATCGCGGGCAGGTCTTCGTCGGTGAAAGGCCGATCCTTGGGCGCGAAATCATAGTAAAAGCCATCGTCGGTTGATGGGCCAAAGGTGATCTGCGTGCCGGGGAACAGGGCTTGCACCGCCTCGGCCAGCACGTGGGCAAAATCGTGGCGGGCGAGATCCAGCGCCTCGGCCTCATCGCGTGATGTGATCAGCGCCAGCGCGGCATTGCCGGTGAAAGGCTGGGTCAGATCAACCAGTTCGCCATCAATCCGTGCGGCCAGCGCCGCCTTGGCAAGGCCGGGGCCGATTGCGGCAGCAACATCAGCAGGGGTTGATCCCACGGGCATTTCGCGGGCGGAACCATCGGGCAAAGAGATCGTGATCATATCAGACATAGCATAGCCCTTAGCCGCCCAAGGCCCGCGCCTCAACCGGGGTTTATGCGGATCAAGACTTCTCTTGCCGAATAGGGGCAGCAAAGGGCATGGGAAGGGGCATGAGCAAGACCCAATTCCTTCCCCTGCCTGATGGCCGCCGCATCGCCTATCGTCATAGGCTTGGCCATGGCCCCACTTTGGTTTTCTTGCCCGGCTATATGTCTGACATGGCGGGCGGCAAGGCAGAGGCGGTCTTTGCTTGGGCGCAGGAACAGGGCCGCGCTTGCGTGCTGCTTGATTATTCCGGCTGTGGGGAAAGCCCGGGTGATTTCGCGGATGGCACCCTGTCACGCTGGCGTGATGAGGTGTTGGCCGTGCTCGATGCCCTGTGCCCCGGCCCGGTCATCCTGATCGGATCGTCAATGGGTGGCTGGCTGATGCTCTTGGTCGCCTTGGCTCTAAAGCCCCAGCGCTTGGCCGGGCTGATCGGCATTGCCGCCGCGCCTGATTTCACCCAGTGGGGCTATGATGACGCGCAACGGGCGGCGCTGGCAGCGGGGCAAACCATCTATGAGGCCAATCCCTATGGCCCCGAACCGACACCGACTCACCCCGCCTTTTGGGCCGATGGCCAAGCCCAGCGGTTGCTTGATAGTCCGATTGCCCTCACCTGTCCGGTTCATCTTTTGCAGGGTCAAGCCGATCCGGATGTGCCGTGGCAAACCGCGCTGCGCCTCTCTGACGCTCTGTGTTCAGCAAGGGTGCAGGTAAGCCTGATCAAGGATGGCGATCATCGCCTGTCCCGCCCCGCTGACATCGCGCTGCTGCTGCAAAGTGTGGCCGCGATCAGCCTAGCCGCCTGACGAAAGAGTTTCATGGCCCTGCTTTTGCCTTTGTTGACCGTTCTGGCCCAAGTTGGGCCGTTTACCCCTGTGGGGGCGAGCCGCGCGCCTAATGTGCCGCATATCGAAGGGCGCGATGCGCCGCGCCGCAAAGGCGTGCCTGCCCCCGCGGCCTTGCCGCCTGCTCTGCCCAGCCAGCCGCAAAGCTGCGCCAAGGCACTGGAGATCAGCCCATCTGAAGCCATCGGCCTTGCCGAAACCGCCCTGGCCAGCGCCAAAGACGGGGCCGAACAGGCCGCCGCGCAGGGCTGCTTGGGCTTGGCCCATGGCCGCTTGGCGGAATGGGGCGAGGCAGAGAGCGCCTTTTTGGCTGCCCGCGATGCCGTGGGTGATGACCGCGCTGCGCGGGCCAGTTTTGGCGCCATGGCTGGCAATGCCGCTTTGGCTGGCGGCCAGCCCGATCGGGCGATGGCCAGCTTAACCACGGCCCAAGCTGATGCCGATGCCGCGGCAGACAAGGCGGCTTCTGGCGCCATTGCGATTGATCGGGCGCGGGCCCTGGTCGCGCTGCGCCGTGTCGCAGAGGCGCGCGCTGCGATTGACCAGGCTATAACGCAGACGCCGGGTGACAGCGATGCCTGGTTGCTTTCGGCCACGCTCTATCGCCGCTCTGGCCAATTGAATCTGGCCCAACAGCACATCGAAAAGGCAGCGGCGATCAATTCGCTTGATCCGGCTATTGGGTTAGAAGCGGGGGTTGTCGCGCAATTGTCTGGGCGTGAGGCAGCGGCGCGCAAATCATGGCAATCGGTGATCGCCACGGCGCCGGATAGCCCAGAGGCAGCCCAAGCCCGCAACTATGTGGCGCAGATTGGCCCCAACCCGCCAAGCACACTCTAGCTTTTTGGCCCTAAGCGTTTTGGCCCTTAAGCCGGTTCGGGCGCTACGCGCGAGACCAGCAGCTTATCGATCCGGCGGCCGTCCATATCGACAATTTCAAACCGCCAGCCTTGGGTGGTAAAAACCTCTCCCTCATGCGGCAGGTGTTTTAGTACGGCCAGAACATAGCCCGCCACCGTGGCAAAATCGCGCACGACCGGCAGGGTCATGTCAAGGCGCATGGCCATGGCATCGGCGTGCAAGGCTCCGGCGATCAGCAGCGATCCGTCCTCGCGCTCAACCACCATGGGTTCATCGCCTTCGTCCTGATGGCTGACGAATTGGCCGACAATCGCTGCCAGCAGGTCGGCCGGGGTCACCACCCCTTCAAGATGGCCATATTCATCATGGACCAAGGCCATCGAAACACCCGATTGCTGCAAAATCCGCAGGGCATCCATGGCATCAAGCTGATCCGGCACGATTTCTGCCTTTTTCATCAGCCGCCCAATTTGCACCCGCTTGCCCGCCAGCAGGGTGCGCTGCACGTCTTTCACTTTGACCACGCCAACAATTGTATCGGGCGAGCCATCAACCACGGGCCACAGCGAATGCGGCGAATTTTTCAGCAGGGCGCGAATCTCTGTCTCATCAGCGCGGCGATCAATCGCGTCGATTTCATTGCGCGGGGTCATCAATTCGCGCACGGGCCGATCGGCCAGCCGCATGATTCCCGTCATGATCGCGCGCTCTTCCTCCTCGATCAGGCCAGACCGCGTGGCCTCGGCAAAGATCATGTGCAGCTCTTCGGCGGTCACTTCGCTTTGCCCAGACCGGCTGACCCGCAAAAGGGCCAGAACCACACCGGATGACTTGTCCAGCACCCAGACGAAGGGGGCCATAATGCGCGCCAGAACCGCCATAGGCAGGGCTGCGACCACGGCAATCGGTTCGGCATGGCGCAGGGCGACCTGCTTGGGCACCAGTTCACCAATCACCAGGCTGAAATAGCTGGTGAGGGCAATGGTCAGGGCAAAGCCAATCTCTGGCGCATAGCTTGCGGGAACCCCCAGCAAGGCCAAGCGTTCCCCCACCGGCCCGCCCAGTTCGGCGCCCGAAAAGGCACCGGCTATGATGCCAATAAGCGTGATGCCGCTTTGCGCGGTTGAGAGGAATTTCCCCGGATTGCTGGCCAGCGACAGCGCCGTGCGCGCCCCGGCGCTGCCCGCTTCAGCCAGCACTTTCAGCCGTGCGGTGCGGGCGGAAACAATCGCCAGCTCGGACAGGGCAAATAGCCCATTCAGCAGGATAAGCCCTGCGATAATCAGCAGATCGGACCAAGGGAAAGGTAACACGCTGGTTGCTCTATCAGGAAACAGGGGTCTGTGCCAATTCCCGTGCGCGATCAGCCAGTCGATCAACTGCCGCCCCGTGGATGGCGGGTGCGGTAACCAGCACGCCAAAGGCGCGTGGATCGCGCTTGTTGTAATTGAGCGGCTGACCAAAGGCATCGGTCACGGCTGCCCCGGCCTCGCGGGCAATCAGGGCGGCGGCGCCAATATCCCATTCCCAACCCCAGCGCAGACTGGCAAGCAGATCGGCCTCATCCGCCGCGACCATGGCGATGCGCAGGGCAATAGAATTGGGCTTGTCCACCTGTTGCAGATCGGCATCGATGGGGGGCAGGTGATCGGCGGGAACCCGAGCGCCGCCCAGCTGTTCGCGGCGGCTGGCGGTCAGTGGCACGCCATTGCGCCATGATCCGCAGCCCGCCTCACCATACCAAAATTCACTGCGCGCCGGGGCATAAAGCATGCCAAGCAACGGGCGGCCAACGCTGATCAGCGCGACTGACACCGACCAGCCCGTGCGTCCGCGAATAAAGTCACGCGTGCCGTCAATCGGATCGACCAACCAGATCAGGCCGCCCTGCAAGCGATCGGGCGCGTCGGCGGTTTCTTCGGAAAGCCAACCGGCGGCGGGAAGCAGGGCGCTTAATTCGCGTTTCAGAAAGTGATCGACCGCCATATCCGCTTCGGAAACCGGATTGTTTGGCGACTTTTCCCATGTCTGAACAGCATGGCCTGCCCCGGGCCACAGGCCGTGGGCAAGGTCACCGGCCGCACGGACAATCTCTTCAAGGCGGGCGCGATCAATCATGCTTGTCCGGCCTCATGAGCGCGTAAGCTGATCGATGGCAAGAGCTATACGTTTAAAATGCGTTTAATTGGGCCATTAAACCCCTTTTCAACTGGCAATCGCTGGCTTATGCGGCACCGCAATATTTCCTTCCCACAGATCAATCCGGAAAGACCCAATCCATGAACATTCACGAATATCAGGCCAAGGAACTGCTCGCGAAGTTTGGCGTTGGGATACCAGCAGGCATCGCCGCGCTGACGGTTGAAGAGGCCGTGGCCGCGGCCAAGCAATTGCCCGGACCGCTCTATGTCGTGAAAGCGCAGATCCACGCTGGCGGTCGCGGCAAGGGCAAGTTCAAGGAACTGGGACCCGATGCCAAGGGCGGCGTGCGGCTGGCCAAGTCGATTGAAGAGGTTGAAGCCTTCGCCAAGGAAATGCTGGGCAACACCCTGGTAACGATCCAGACTGGCGATGCGGGCAAGCAGGTTAACCGCCTGTATGTGACCGATGGCATTGATATCGCTAAGGAATATTACCTGTCCATGTTGGTTGACCGCGCCTCGGGCCGGGTCGCCATCATCGCTTCAACCGAAGGCGGTATGGACATTGAAGAGGTGGCTCATTCCACCCCGGAAAAAATCACCACGATCACCATCGATCCGGCCGAAGGCTTCCAGCCACACCACGGCCGCGCCGTGGCTTTCGCGCTGAAGCTGAAGGGCGATCTGAATAAGCAGGCGCAGGTTGTGTCCAAGCAGCTTTATGATGCCTTCATGGCACTTGATTGCGCCATGCTGGAAATCAATCCGCTGGTTGAAACCAAGGATGCCAAGCTCTTGGTGCTTGATACCAAGATGAGCTTCGATTCGAATGCGCTCTATCGTCATCCGGATGTTTTCGCCCTGCGCGATGAAACCGAAGAAGATCCCGCCGAAATCGAAGCCAGCAAGTATGATCTGGCCTATATCAAGCTGGACGGTGACATCGGCTGCATGGTCAACGGCGCGGGCCTGGCCATGGCGACCATGGACATCATCAAGCTGAACGGCATGTTCCCGGCCAATTTCCTTGACGTTGGCGGCGGCGCAACCACCGAAAAGGTCACCGCGGCGTTCAAGATTATTCTTGCCGATCCGGCGGTGAAGGGCATCTTGGTCAACATCTTTGGTGGCATCATGAAGTGCGATACGATTGCCGAAGGCATCGTCACCGCCGCCAAGGAAGTGAACCTTTCTGTGCCGTTGGTCGTGCGCTTGGAAGGCACCAATGTTGATATGGGCAAGAAGATCCTTGAAACCTCTGGCCTGCCGATTGTTTCGGCCAGCGATCTGGGCGATGCCGCCCGCAAGATCGTGGCAGAAGTGAAGAAGGTCGCCTGATCTGCCTTGATCCGCCTAACCCGCACGGGCGGCTAAGGCTTGACCTTATTCGCAACTGCGGCAATGGGCGAGATGCGCAATTTAACCGCGCGACTAAATTTGCAGTGCCCAGTTTTCTTAGTCCCCATGAGTGGAAGGACCGATAACGATGAAGATCCTCGTCCCCGTCAAACGGGTGATCGATTACAACGTGAAGCCGCGGGTTAAGTCCGATGGCACGGGCGTTGATCTGGCCAACGTGAAGATGAGCATGAACCCGTTCGATGAGATCGCGGTTGAAGAAGCCATCCGCCTTAAGGAAAAGGGCGTGGCGACCGAGATCGTTGCGGTGTCTGTCGGCCCGGCAAAGGCGCAGGAAACGCTGCGCACGGCGCTGGCCATGGGTGCGGATCGCGCCATTCTGGTCCAGACCGATGACGAGGTTGAGCCGCTGGCCGTTGCCAAGCTGCTGAAGGCAATTGCGGATGAAGAGACCCCGGGTCTGGTCATCTTGGGCAAGCAGGCGATTGACGACGATTCGAACCAGACCGGCCAGATGCTCGCTGCGCTGCTCGGCCGGCCGCAAGGGACGTTTGCTTCGGAAGTGACGGTTGATGGCGATGCCGTGATCGTGAAGCGCGAAGTCGATGGCGGTCTGGAAACGGTCAAGCTGGCCCTGCCCGCCATCGTCACCACCGATCTGCGTCTGAACGAACCACGCTATGCTTCGCTGCCCAACATCATGAAGGCCAAGTCCAAGCCGCTCGCGACCAAGACGCCTGCCGATTATGGGGTGGATACCACGCCGCGTCTGAAGACGCTGAAGGTGGTTGAACCGGCCGTGCGCAGCGCGGGTATCAAGGTGGCCGATGTTGATGCGCTGGTCGCCAAGCTCAAGGAAATGGGAGTCGCACAATGAGCGTTCTCGTCTATGCTGAACATGACAATGCCGCGTTGAAGGATGCCACGCTGGCGGTGGTCACTGCCGCTGCCAAGCTCGGCGAAGTCCACGTTCTGGTCGCCGGTTCTGCCGCCTCTGCCGCAGCCGATGCCGCAGCCAAGATCGCTGGCGTCGCCAAAGTGCTGCTGGCTGACGATGCGGCCTATGCTAACCAGCTCGCTGAAAACGTCGCGCCGCTGGTGGCTGGCCTTATGGCGGGCTACGATGCCTTCCTCGCCCCGGCCACGGCACACGGCAAAAACATCGCCCCGCGCGTTGCGGCGCTGCTCGATGTCGCGCAGATCTCTGACATCCTGTCGGTCGAAGGCCCCAAGACCTTCACCCGCCCAACCTATGCCGGCAATGCCATCGCCACGGTGGAAAGCAGTGATGCAAAGCTGGTGATCACCGTGCGCGGCACCGCTTTTGCCAAGGCAGAGCCCACCGGCGGTTCGGCCAGCGTGGAAGCTGCTGCTGCGGCTGGCGATGCCGGTCTTTCCAGCTTTGTCGGCTCGGAAATCGCCAAGAGCGAACGTCCGGAACTGACCGCTGCCAAGATCATCGTTTCGGGTGGCCGCGCGCTGAAGGATGCGGAAACCTTCCAAGCCACGATTTTCCCGCTGGCTGACAAGCTCGGCGCTGCCGTTGGCGCATCGCGCGCGGCGGTCGATGCGGGCTATGTGCCCAACGATTATCAGGTCGGCCAAACCGGCAAGATCGTTGCCCCAGAAGTCTATGTTGCAGTGGGCATCTCCGGCGCGATCCAGCATCTGGCCGGGATGAAGGACAGCAAGACGATCATCGCCATCAACAAAGACGAAGACGCGCCGATTTTCCAAGTCGCCGATCTGGGTCTGGTGGCAGACCTGTTCAACGCCGTACCGGAATTGACCGGCAAGCTCTAAGCCAGCGGCGAAGCCAAACAAAAAGCCCCGGGGGGAAACCTCCGGGGCTTTTTCTATGTCCGCTCATACAGCACCACTTCGCGCCCTTCGGGGTCAGGCTGTCGGGCGTATTCGGCAAACCCCAATGCGGCGGCGAGGCGGTGGGAGGCGGTGTTGCCCTGTTCGATCATGCAGCCCACACGCTGCGCTCCATGCGTGCTATCGAACCACGCCAGCGCGGCGCGCATGGCTTCGCCCGCAATGCCTTGGCCGCTATGGGCATGGTGAATGATCCAGCCGGCCTCTGCCACATCATCCAGCCCCGGCAGGC
>JBEGLE010000161.1:0-6937 GCA_041183725.1 Pseudomonadota bacterium
CCGGCAGCATGGGCGGCGGCCAGCAAGCGTTCGTTCGCGGCCAAGGCCGGTTCCGCTGCCGCATAGAGCACTGATTGCGGATCGAGATAGGCCATCACCACATCCACAATCAGCAGGGCACGCTTGCGCCCCGCTTGCAGGTGCCCAGCAAAAGCCCCAGCATAATTAGCGGAGAGATCATCGGTCATATGGCGTTTGCGGCTTTCAACCGGGCTATTTCAGCATCATCCATGCCGAGTATTGCACCATAAACCTCGGCATTGTCTTGGCCTATTTCCACTGGCGCAACCGAACGGATGGCGCTGGGCGTATCAGAGAGGAACGGAAAGGCGTTCTGCATCTTGAGCTTGCCCCAGCGCGGCGTCTCCACTTCCACCAGCGATTCCCGCGCAGCGAAATGCGGGTCTTCCAGCATTTCCGGGGCACGATACATTTTGCCGGCTGGAACGCTGTACGCGATCATCTTCGCTTCTAACTCTGCGACGGTCAGGGTGCGGGACCATGTGGCAATAATCTCATCCAGCTCCCGCAGATGGCGGGCGCGGGCGATATGGGTGGCATAGCGTTCATCGCTGGCCAATTCGGGCTGGCCCATGGCTTGGCATAGCCGCGCAAAAACTGCGTCCTGATTGGCACCGATAAGATATTCACCATCGCTAGCTGGATAGACATTGGATGGCGAAACACCTTCCAAGATCGATCCTGAGCGTTTGCGGATATGGCCGGCCACCATATATTCGGGAACCAGGCTCTCCATGACCTGAAGCACGGCCTCATAAAGCGCGCTATCAACCACTTGGCCTTTGCCGGTCCGTTCACGCGCATGCAGCGCCGCCAAGGCCCCCATGCAGCCATAGGTCGCGGCCAGGCTATCGCCTATCGAAACCCCCATACGGCTGGGCGGACGATCGGGATCACCAACAATATAGCGCCAGCCGCCCATCGCCTCGCCAATGCCGCCAAAGCCGGCACGCTCAGAATAGGGGCCGGTCTGGCCGTAACCCGAAACCCGCACAATAATAAGCCGCGGGTTGATCGCATGGAGATCATCAGGGCCAAGGCCCCACTTCTCCATGGTGCCGGGCTTGAAATTCTCGATCAGAATATCGGCCGTTGCCGCCAGACGGCGGACAATCTCTTGCCCTTCGGGCAGGCGCAAATTGGCCGAAACCGATTTCTTGTTGCGGGCAACAACTTCCCACCACAACTTTTCTTCGCCGTGGCCCCAGACACGCATCGGATCGCCGCCGCCACGGCCATTCACCTGTGGCGGTTCCACCTTGATCACTTCTGCGCCCATATCGCCCAGCAGCTGGCCGCAGAATGGCCCGGCGATAAGCTGACCCAGTTCGATTACGCGGATGCCCGCAAGGGCGCCGTTGTTTTCAATGCTCATGTCGTCCCCAATCACTCAGCCGAAACAGCGCAATGAGTCCACTGCGGTTGCACCGGCGCGGGCAGGCCTGTTTCGGCTTCGCATTGCTGGCGCAGCGTTTCAATGTCTGGGCCAAAATCAAACAGCGTTGTTTCGCCGCGATCAGCCCGCAACTGTTGGCGCAGGGCCTCGGTGCTGGCCGCATCAACCGAACCATCAGCGGCGATCACCACGCCATAGGCTTTGGCCCCTTCGACTGTCACAAGGCCTTGCGCAATTTCCTTGGCCACCAAATGCGGATCGCGTTCGAACGGATCACCCCAGCCGCCGCCACCCCATGTGATGAAGTGGAGGATATCATCGGCCTTAACCTCAAGATCTTCCACCTTGTTACCCACGATGGTTTGCGTGCCATCGGCCCGCTCAAGGATTTTGCGGGCACGCGCCCCCGGCTTGCCGCCGTTAACCCCCCAAGGCGGCACGAACCAGCGATCGTCATGAATGGCGATAACGCCCGGTTCGAGAAAACGGTATGACATGACAATGCCATTGCCGCCCCGATGCAGCCCCGCACCGCCCGAATCGGCCACTGTTTCATAGCGTTCGATAATGAGCGGGAAATAGCGCTCCAGGAATTCGTTGGGCACATTGGTAAAGCCCGGCCACAGCGAGTGGCCATCGGGGCCATCGCCCATCGGGCGGCCGGGAATCCCGCCAAAGCCGATCTGGAACAGCTGGAACCATTCGCCCTTGCGGTCGGTCCCGGCATAAAACAGGTGCGGCGAAGAGGAGAAGCCAGCCGCATTCAGGAACTCTGGCGTTTTCTGCCCCAGCAGGCCGCCAAGAATATCAAAAATACGGCCCAAAGCATGGGTGCGGCCCGACAAGGCTGCCGGGAATTTCGGCTTGAGCAGCGAGCCTTCCGGAATGCGCACGTCGATCAGATCATAGAACCCGTCATTGAACAGGATCATCGGATCGAAAACCATGATCATGTAAATGCCGAAGAACATCTTGAACATGTTCTCGTTCAGATAGAAATTGATCGAGGCGATGCTCTGCGGATCGGTGCCATCGAAATCGAGGATCACCTTTTCGCCTTCGCGCCACATTGTGCATTTCAGGCGATAGGGGCCAAAGCCCATGCCATCGTCGCAAATGTAGTCCTGGAAGCTGACCTTTTCCTCGCTAACCGCTTGGCCGAGCAGCGCCTTCATCGCCCGGTGGTTACGCGCCAGCAGATTGCCAGTGGCTGACGTATAAACATCAATGCCAAACCGATCAGCCATTTCTTCCACCCGCCGCGCCGCGACCCGGCAGGACGCGATCAGCGCGTTAAGATCAGCCGCGCACCACTGCGGCGTGCGCGATTGGTGCAAGACCAGTTTGACCAAGTCTTCGTTATACACGCCATTGCGGTAAATTTTGACCGGCGGAATACGCACACCTTCTTGGAAGATGCTGGTCGCATCAATCGGCATGGAGCCGGGAACCTTGCCGCCAATATCGCTTTGGTGACCGAACATGGCGGTATAGGCCAGCAAGCGCCCTTGCTTGAACACTGGCAACAGCACCAACCAATCGTTGCAGTGGCTAACCGCACCGCCAACCGAATAGGGATCAGACAGGAAGAACATATCGCCTTCCTCAATCGTCCCATCATAGCCATCCAAAAAGCCACCGATGAACGAGCCAAACTGGCCCACAATCATCCGGCCTTCATGGTCAGCGATCAAGGGAAAGGCATCGCCCTGTTCGCGAATGCCCGGCGACATGGCGGTGCGCACCAGGGTTGCGTCCATTTCGACGCGGGCGTTACGCAGCGCGTTCTCGATAACTTCGAGAGTGACGGGATCGATGGCGACCTTGGTATAAGGGGCATCGTTAGACTGGATGATCCGTGCGGACATGGGCTTCGCTCCGTTCAGGCCAGAGTGATAAGGATATTGCCGACAGCGTCGACAGTGGCAATGCAATCGGCCTCGACCAAGGTGGTCGAATCCATCTCGCAGATGATCGCGGGTCCGCGGATCACATCGTTCGCTTTCAGCAGGGCACGATCATAGATCGCGGCAGGCTGTAAGCGGCCGTCCATCCATAATTCGTGATCGCGCATCTTGGCGGCGATGGGATCGCCATTGCCCACCGGCAGCTGTTGGGCGGGCAAGTCCAAGGCCTGACCCAAAGCAACAGCGCGCAGGTTCACAATCTCGTGCTCTGAATCCATATTGAAGGTGAACAGGCGGCGATGTTCTTCGTCAAAACGATCGGTTAGCCCCTTGATGCCTTCGGCTTCCAGCGTGGCGAGGGTTATCGTCATCGGCACTTCAAAGGCCTGGCCAGAATAGCGCACATCGATTTCGAACAAGACGTCAATTTCGCTGGCGGCGATGCCCTCTGCCTCAAGCTCACGACCGATCTGGGCGGCCATATCCTTAAGGATCGCGCCCAGTTCTTCCAAGCTCGTCTGCGCGGCCAAGGTAGAGAACGAACGCGCCGTTTCGGTCCGCATCCGGGTTGTGCAATCACCCAGCGCGCAAAGCACGCCCGGCGATACCGGCGAGATAGCCGGCCAGCTTCCCATCAAGCGCGCCACGGCATTCACATGCAGCGGGCCAGCGCCGCCAAAGCCCATCAAGGCAAAATCGCGCGGATCATAGCCTTGCTGCACCGAGATCATGCGCAGCGCGCCGAACATATTTTCGTTCACAATATCGATGATCCCGCGCGCGGCGGCATAGAGATCAATACCCAGCGCATCGGCGATGGTTTGCACCGCCTTGATCGAGCCTTCACGGTCCAATTTGAACGTGCCGCCGAGCAGAGCCTCGGGCAAATAGCCCAGCACCACATTGGCATCGGTCACGGTCGGCAGAGTGCCGCCCTTGCCATAGGCCACTGGCCCCGGAACCGCCCCGGCTGATTGCGGGCCAACCCGCAAAGCGCCGGTCAGCTCAGGCACATAGGCGATAGATCCGCCCCCTGCGCCGACAGTCTTCACATCGAGTGCCGAAGCGCGCACGGCCAAGTGGCCGACTTCGGTGGTCCGCACCCGGCGTGCTTCAAGATTTTCGATCAGGGCGACGTCAGTTGACGTGCCGCCGACATCAAGCGTCAGGATATTCTTGATACCGGCATTTTTGCCGACCCAAATCGCCCCGGTTACCCCGCCAGCCGGCCCGGACATCAGCAGGGAAACCGGATGCTCTTCCGATTTTTCTGACGTCATCAAGCCGCCATCAGAGCGCAGCAAGGAAAGCTTACCTGCCATGCCCGCCTTGCGCAGACGATCCCGCAAGTTGCGGACATATTTGCCCACCACGGGGCGCACCGCCGCATTGGCAACCGTGGTCAGCGTCCGTTCGTATTCCTGCATTTCAGGCAGCACGATATGGCTGAGCGAGACCGGAATATCCGGCATAATTTCAGCCGCCAGTTCGGCAACCCGGCGTTCATGCGCGCCATTAAGATAGCCATTCATCAGGCTGACGGTTACCGCTTCAACCCCACGCTGCTTCAGCTTGGTCAGTTGGGCGCGAATATCATCATCATCAATCGAGCGCAGTTCCACCCCTTGGGCCGTCATGCGCCCCTTGATTTCGAAGGTATCTTCCAGCGCCGCGAGCGGTGTCGGCTTGGGCCAGACAATCCACCCGGCCAAACCGCCGGGAACAAAGCTGCGGGCAATCTGCATGACCTGCCGATAGCCCTCGGTGACGATTAGGCCGACCCGCGCGCCCTTGCCTTCTAGCACGGCATTGGTAGCAACCGTGGTGCCGTGCAGGAAAATCTCGACATCGGCCGGGGTGATGCCGGCCTTGTCGCAGATGGCGGTCACCCCGTTCAGAATACCTTCAGAACTATCATGCGGGGTAGACGGCGTCTTGTGCCGCCAAAACGCGCCAGAGCCTTCGTCCAGCAGCAACAAGTCGGTGAAGGTGCCACCAACATCAACACCCAAACGGTAACTCATGCGCCGCTCTCCATAGTTTTTATTGCTGCCTGTTCAGGCGGAAAAGGTCCGGCCCGGCTGACCAAAGCAGGAAGTTCCCGCCCCATCTGGTCAGCCAACCAATGCGAAGTCTCAATAACTGACGAAAGTTGGTAACCGATCGGCACGCCGGAGCGCTCCAGCAGGTATACCAAGTCTTCGGTGGCGATATTGCCCGTGGCCTTTGGCGCGAACGGACAGCCACCGATGCCCCCTACGCAGCTATCCAGCGATGTAGCCCCCGCCTGCACCGCAGCCCAAGCATTGGCGATGCCGGTGTTGCGGGTGTTGTGCAGATGAACCCGCACGGGAATGTCGGGCAGTTCATGGCGCAACCGCGAAACCAACTGGAACACCTGCGCCGGAACCGCCACGCCGATGGTATCGGCAATGGCCAGTTCAATCGGCCCGGCCTCGGCAAGCATCAGCGCCATGCGCACCACATGATCAGGATCAACCGCCCCTTCAAAAGGACAGCCGAACGCCGCGCCGATGGTCACCTGCGCACGCCGCCCCTCTGACTTGGCGAGAACAGCAATATCACGCGCCATCTCTGCGGATTGCAGCGACGTTTGCCCCTGATTCTTTTGGGCAAAGCTATCGGTAGCAACACAAACCGCGCCAATTTCGGTGATCCGGGTTTCCAGGGCGCGGAACAGGCCAGCCTTGTTCATCACGAGGCCAATGGTGGTCACAGTGTCGGGCAGATCAAGCCCGGCAATCACCGCTTCGGCATCGGCCATTTGCGGCACCCGATCCGGCCGGACGAAACTGGCAACCTCAAGCCGCCGCGCGCCAGATGCAACCATGCGCTCGATCAGCGCAATCTTTTGCTGGGTTGCAAAGACACCCTTTTCATTCTGCAAACCATCACGCGCCGAGACCTCAACGATCTCGACTGCGGGGCGCTCAGGGGAATGGTATTTTGTATACATTAACACCACAGCTATCGCATAATTAGGCCATCTGCAACCATAATTGCATACCAAAATCGCCGAAATCACGCTGAAATATCGCGCTGCATTTCCGCAGCAGATGCCCGCAATGCCCCGCTTGCAAGACTTAAACCTGCCCGCTGCTCTCTTCGCTAATGTGATCCAAATAGACGTGATAGGCGCGGCGGATGTGGGCGGTCATCACGGCAGAAGCCCAATCACCATCCTTGCTGCGCAGAGCCGCGATAATTTCTTCGTGCTCAGACAGGCTGCGATCAAGCTGGGCTTCATCATAGCGCAGGGCCGTTCGCTGAACGATCGGCTGCAAAATCAGGCGATTAAGCAAATTGGCCAGCCGCTGCGATGCGGCCATTTCCAAAATAATGGCATGGAAAAGCTGATTGCCCGACAGGAAAGCATCCACATCTTGCTTGGGCTGGTTCACGGCCTTGCGCACCACGCGCATCACATCATCCAGCCGCGCGATATCATCAGGCTGCGCCCGCTCTGCCGCACGCCGAGCGGCATGGCTTTCCAGCATGGAGCGCAGGGTAAATACTTCTTCGACGTCAGCGAAGGACCATTCGGCCACATAGGAGCGCTGGCTTTCTGATCGCCAGATAAACATCTCAGCTT
>JBEGLE010000162.1:0-4159 GCA_041183725.1 Pseudomonadota bacterium
GGGCTAAGGATAGTGGCCGCTACCACGGATCTGGATGTTGGTCTGTACATCTCCAATGCCGGTGCCGATGGCTTTGCGAGCTTCTTTGAAGATAGCACGGATGCAGCGCATCGGCTTGTCCGTATGAATATTTCCACTTTGATTGATGCGACCAATGGCTTTGGCAAAGGCTTTTTGGCGCGCGGCAAGGGGGGCATCATTGTGATGGCATCGGGCGCAGGTTTGGGCGGACAGCCTAATCTGGTGCTCTATTCCGCGACCAAAGCATTCGAGATCAACTTCGCGGAATCGCTGTGGGCCGAATATCATGAACGCGGGATCGATGTGATTGGAATTGCTGCCCCAATCATGCGGACACCCATGCTTCTGCGGACCGTTCCTGAAGGCTTTGATGTTTCTGATGTCTATGATCCTGCCGATGTGACCCATAATGCGCTGGCCGGACTTTTGGCGGGTGAACCGCTGCAAATTGTGCCGGATGGACCCGGGCAGGAAAAGCAGCCGCAAGTTCTTGCAGATCGCAAAGAGCGGCTGGTTGGCTTCGTGGAATTCAACAAGACGTTTACCGGAGGGTGAAGCAAATGGGCCGACTTCAAGGGAAAGTAGCAATCGTCACGGGTGGTGGCGGTGGAATTGGCTCTGCTGTGGCGCGGCGATTGGTTGCCGAAGGGGCGAACGTGGCGGTTGCCGATGTGTTTGAGCATCTGGCGCAAGCTGTCGCTGGTCCGCTGGGTGATGCGGCCATCGCTTTACAATTCGATGCCGCTGATCCTGCTTCGGTAGCGGCCTTGGTTGAAAAAACAGTCAGCCATTTTTGTCGTCTGGATATTCTGCATAACAATGCGGCGATGACCGATCCGGCAAAAAGCCCAAGTGATACCGATGCGGTCACAATACCGATCGAAATCTGGGATGAGATTATCGATATCAATCTGCGCGGCTATTTGTTGGGCTGCAAATACGCCATTCCGCAAATGATTAAGGGTGGTGGCGGCTCTATTATCAACACCGCATCAAACAGCGGTACCGCTGGCGACTTGGCCCGTATTGCCTATGGGGCATCCAAGGGCGGCATTATCACGATGACCAAATATGTCGCGACCCAGCATGGCCGCCAAAACATTCGCTGCAACTCGATCGCACCCGGTGTGGTGCTAACCGAAGCATTGGATAAGACGGCGCCGGGTATGAAGGAGCTTATTAAGCGTCATATCCTAACCCCTGAATTTGGCACTCCGGATGATATTGCGGCGCTGGTAGCTTTTCTTGCTTCAGATGAAAGTCGTTACATAACTGGCGAAAATATATCGATTTCTGGCGGGGGGCTGTCGCACCAACCCCATTATGCTGATCTGCTAGATCTTATGGAACAGCACCTATCATGACCGTACCGCTGTCTGTCTCTGATCTGGAGCAAGCAGCGCGGTTGATGACTGGTCTTTCAGATTTCGGACCGGACACAGGGTGGCGTGAGGGATTTGGGCGGCTGGTCGCGTCGGTAGAGGCGATGGAGCCGAACGAACAATTGCGGCACATGGCCACGCATAACATCGTCGGCCAACTCGCAACCCGTCTGCGCTTTGTTGAGGATGATCGTTTGCATCCCGAAATCGCCGAACAGGATGTCGGTGATCCGCTGATTGTGATTGGCTTGCCCCGCACCGGAACAACGATCAGTTATGATCTGCTGTGCCTTGATCCAGCCTCCCGTGCACCGCGGGAATGGGAATGGTATATGCCTTGGCCGCCTACAGAAGAGGCCAGCTTTTCCAGTGACCCGCGCATTGCTGAGGTTACGGCCATGTACGACAATTGGCTGGAGCATGCCCCGCAATTGTTGGATATACAGCGCTTTGATTGCACCCAGCCCGGCGAGTGCAACCATGGAATGATGTACCATTTTGGCAGCACCAATTTCCCTGCCGAATTGGGCGTCCCTGATTACGCCCAGTGGCTTCGTGAAAATGCAGTGCTGGGGCAATATGTCTCGCACAAACGGTTGCTTCAGAACTTTCAGTGGAAGGGCCCCAAAGGGCGTTGGACATTGAAATCGCCGCAGCACCTGTTTGATCTACCGGCTTTGCTGGAAGCCTATCCCGGCGCGATGCTGGTATGGACACACCGCGACCCAGCGCTGACTTTTTCCTCGCTATCCAGCATGATCGCCGGTTTTCTGGCGGCTTTCGGCGGTGATAAAGATAAAGTCGCGATCGGCCGCGACGTGGTTGAGACTTGGATCGCGGCAATGAACCGGGCGCTTGCGGCGCGGCGCGATCCTGCCATTGAGGGGCGGATTATCGATCTGGCTCATAGCCACGTCGTTGCCGATCCAATGGGGGCGGTGAAGCGCATTTATGATCGCTTTGGCCTGCCTTTTTCGCTTGAGCACAAAGGCCGTATCAGTCGTTTTCTATCTGAAAATCCCGCAGCCAAGCGGATGGGGAAGCATAAACATTCGCCCCAGCAATATGGCATCGATATTGCCGAGGTGCGGCAACGGATGGAAAATTACTATGATCGCTTCGGTGATTTGTTGAGCCAACCAGATGTGGGGCAATCGGCATGAGTGTATTGGATCGTTTCCGTTTAGATGGTCGGACTGCCATCCTAACTGGTGTCGGCCCTGGGGTTGGAGAACATGTAGCCAAGGCTTATGCTGAACTGGGCGCCAATGTTGTGATATCTGCCCGTTCGCAGGACAGGCTCGATCGTATTGCCGCCGAGATCAATGCAGCCACCGGCGGACGTGCCTTGGCGATTGCCGCAGACGCAGGCAATAAGGCGGATCTTGAAAATTTGGTTACCCGGGCACGCGATGCTTTTGGGCCGATCCATATCGTATTTAACAATGCCGCCGCGGGGGTAATTTATGCCCATGATGGTGGGCTTTGGGCGAATACGGACGATGTCTGGAAAACGGCTATGGACGTCAATGTTATGGCAACATGGCGGCTAACTGAGCTTACGGAGCCAGACATGAAGGCGCATGGAAAGGGGACGATCATATCGGTTCAAAGCTGTGGCGGCTTTACCCCAATTCCGCCGGCTGTTGCCTATGGCGTTAGCAAGGCTGCATTGCTTTTCCTTGTGCGCGAATTGGCCAAGTCGCAGGCACCTCATACCCGGATAAACTGTTTGTGTGTTGGGTCGATGAGCCCTGATGGACAAGAGGCAGATATTCATAAGGGGTTGGGGCTGGCCGAGCGCAATGCCATCAAGCGTTTCGGCGCTGCGGATGAAGCGGTTGGCGCGGCAATCCTGCTGGCAAGCGATGCCTCAAGCTATACGACTGGCAGCACAATTTTCACCGAAGGGGGCCGAGTGGGCACGATATCGTGAGCAACCCGCTCGCCACAGCAGATCAGGAAGCAATAGAAAAGCTGGCGTTACGCCTGATTGAACGGCACGATGTGCGCGCTGCACGCGAACTGGCCCGCCGCGCGATGCGCGATGATCCGGCAGCCAGCCTTGCTGATGGCGCGCTCAGTCTGGACCGCGCGCTTGACCAATGGGTTTTGGCGCTGGCCATGCGAGAAGCCAATGGCGATACGGCTAATCCGAAGGTGGTGTGGAATGTCTCTAACCCACCACGCCATTGGTTTGGCCACAGTTATGGCGGCGCAGCTGTGGCGGTTGATAACCCTGACAATTTCAATCGTGAAATACCGGTCGATGGCAGTGGAAACTATGCCATCGACATTAGGTTTTCCGAAAACCCCCCACAGTTCAGTGTGGTTATTGAGATGGAGCCGGACCACCACGCCGGCCTAGGTCGCAATATTGGTGCACTGACCTTACAGCAGCTTTTGCCGCATTGTGATGCTGCGCGAAGGGTGACAGTAACCGTTGGCCCTGAAGCTGGCGGGCCGCTGCATCTTCAGAGCGAGCCTGGCCGGATCCAGATTTACACACGTGATAGCCAAGCTGATTGGAATCAGCAGCCAGCCGAAGTTACAGTTCGGCGTCTTGATCCGCCCTTAGATTGGCAGCCGCGCTTAGAGGATGAAATAGCCGCAACCGTGATTGGCGATATGCCAGCATGGGTGCGTTTCTGGCGTGGATTCAAAGATGATTTCTTGGGTTTTCCCGCGCCCAATCAGTTGATTGGTCCCAATGGTCGCGATGGAAACTGGGGCTATCTTGCTGGCGGTCGTTTTGC
>JBEGLE010000163.1:0-4216 GCA_041183725.1 Pseudomonadota bacterium
TATCATTTCGATGGCGAACTGGCGGCCGTAACGGCGAGCGACTTCATCACCGACTGGCTGATCCACCGCGCCGGGGCGCGGGGCGTGGTGACCGGCGAAGATTTCACCTTTGGCAAAGGGCGGGATGGCAATGTGGCCGAACTGCAAAAACTGGGTGCCGCCCACGGTATCACCGCCCGCGCTGTCAGCGCGGTGACCGATGATCACGGCCCGATGTCATCCAGCCGCATCCGCGCCGCGCTGAAGGCGGGCAACTGTGCCGAGGCCACCCGCCTGCTGACCCGCCCGTTCACCATCCGGGGCATCGTGCAGCACGGCGATAAAAACGGCCGCAAGCTGGGCTTTCCCACGGCCAATATCGCCATGGATGGCTATCTACGCCCGCTTTATGGCATCTATGCCGTCAGGGGCCGCTTGGCCGATGGCACGGTGCTGAACGGCGCGGCCAATCTGGGCATTCGCCCCAGCTTTGATCCGCCCAAGGAACTGCTTGAGCCGCATTTCTTCGATTTTTCTGGCGATCTTTATGGCCAAGAGATTGATGTCGAATTTATCCAATTCATCCGGCCAGAGGCGAAGTATGAAGGGCTTGAGGCCCTGATGGACCAAATCGCCAAAGACTGCGCCGAAGCGCGGCGGATTCTGGAAAAATAGATTTTCGCGCGAAGGCGCGAACCCAAAAGCATTCTGCCACCCACCAGAAAAATTGCAGAAATGCGCCACCCAAGCTAAGGCCCGCGCGATATGACACAGCAGCGCGATTACCGTAGCACCGTCTTCCTGCCGAAGACCGATTTCCCCATGAAGGCTGGCTTGCCGCAAAAGGAGCCTGGCATCCTTGCGGGCTGGCTGGAATCCGGGCTTTATCAGCAATTGCGCGCAGCGCGCGCGGGGCGCGAAAAGTTCATCCTGCATGATGGCCCGCCCTATGCCAACGGCGATATGCACATTGGCCACGCGCTCAACCATATCCTCAAAGATATGGTGGTGCGCACCCAAACCCTGCTGGGCAAAGATGCGCCCTATGTGCCCGGTTGGGATTGCCACGGCCTGCCCATCGAATGGAAGGTTGAAGAGCAATACCGCAAGAAAAAGCTTGATAAGGATCAGGTTGATCCGGTGGAGTTCCGCGCCGAATGCCGCGCCTATGCCAAGGGCTGGGTGGACAAGCAGCGCGAACAGCTCAAGCGGTTGGGGGTTAATGCCGATTGGGACAACCCCTATCTGACCATGGATTTCCAAGCGGAAGCGACCATCGTTTCCGAATTGCTGAAATTCGCCGCCAGCGGCCAGCTTTATCGCGGGGCCAAGCCGGTGATGTGGAGCCCGGTGGAAAAGACCGCGCTGGCCGAAGCCGAAGTGGAATACGAAGACATCGTCTCTACCCAGGTCGATGTCGCGTTTGAAATTACGCAATCGCCGATTGCCGAATTGATCGGTGCCCATGCGGTAATCTGGACAACCACCCCGTGGACGATCCCGACCAATCAGGCTTTAGCCTATGGGCCAGAGCTTCGCTATTGCTTGGTAGCGGTTAAGGGCGCGCAGAAATACCTTATTGGGGAAGCGCTGGTCGAGAGCTTTGCAAAGCGTCTTGGCGTCGAAAGCCATGAGACCATCATCAGCTGGCGCGGGACCGGCGCCGATCTCGCCGGAACTATCGCGCGCCACCCGATGGCCAGCACCTTTGCCGATAGCGAATTCTTCAACCGCCCGCGCCGCTTTCTGCCCGGTGATTTTGTCACCACCGAAAGCGGCACCGGCTTGGTCCATATGGCCCCCGATCACGGCGAGGATGACTTTCTGCTGTGCAAGGCACACGGCATCGAACCCGTTTTCGCGGTGGAGGGCGATGGCAAGTATCGCGCCGATTGGGCGTGGTTGGGCGGCGAAGGTTCGGTCATCAATCCCAAGTTCAATGCCCCCGATGGCCCGATCTGCATCGCGCTGCGCGAAGCCGGCGGGCTGGTGGCGGCCTCGGCAGATTACAAGCACTCCTATCCCCATTCGTGGCGATCAAAGGCCAAGGTCATCTTTCGCTGCACGCCGCAATGGTTCGTGCCGATGGACCGTGACCACGATGGTGGTACCCTGCGCGACAAGGCGCTGAAAGCGATCGACGATACCCGTTTCGTCCCCGAAAAGGGCCGCAACCGCATTGGCTCGATGGTGGAGGGGCGCCCCGATTGGGTGCTCTCGCGCCAGCGCGCGTGGGGTGTGCCGATCACCCTGTTTGTCGATCGCAAGACCGGGCACTATCTGGTTGATGCTGCCGTGAATGCCCGCATCATTGCCGCCGTGCGCGAGCAGGGCGTGGATGCCTGGTCAGATGCCAGCGCGCAAAGCCTGCTGGGTGATGCCTACCGCGCCGAGGATTACGAACGCGTCACCGATATTCTCGATGTCTGGTTCGATTCGGGCTGCACCCATGTTTTCACGCTGGAAAGCGGGCGCTGGCCTGATCTGTCATGGCCCGCCGATCTCTATCTTGAAGGCTCTGACCAGCATCGCGGTTGGTTCCAATCAAGCCTGCTGGAAAGCTGCGCCACCCGTGGCCGCGCGCCTTATAACACCGTGCTGACCCATGGCTTCACCATGGATGCCAAGGGCATGAAAATGTCCAAGAGCCTGGGCAATACCATTGATCCGCTCAAGGTCATGGAAAGCAACGGGGCGGATATTATCCGCCTGTGGGCGCTGTCGGTCGATTATACCGAAGACCACCGCATCGGTGATGAAATCCTCAAAGGCGTGGCCGATCAATACCGCAAACTGCGCAACACCTTCCGTTATCTGCTGGGGGCGCTGGATGGCTTTGATGACGGGGAAAAGGTGGCCGTGGCCGAAATGCCCGAGCTGGAACGCTATGTTCTGGCGCTGCTCGGCCAATTGGATGCCACCCTGCGCCAAGCCGTGGCGGACTATGATTTCAACACCTATGTCCGCGCGCTGACCGATTTCTGCAACGAAGACCTTTCGGCCTTCTTCTTCGATATTCGCAAAGACAGCCTCTATTGCGATGCCGCCAGCGATCCCAAGCGCCGCGCCTATCGCACCGTGCTGGACACCCTGTTCCATGCCTTGGTGCGCTATGCCGCGCCGGTGTTGGTCTTTACCGCCGAAGAAGTGTGGACCACCCGCTTCCCCGGCACCGGCAGCGTCCATCTGCTGGAATGGCCGGTTGCTGTAGCGGACACAGTCTCTGCCGTGGATGAGGCCAAGTGGGGCGAATTGCGCAGCCTGCGCGCCCAAGTGCTCGAAGCGATTGAACCGCTGCGCCGGGAAAAGGTGTTGGGATCGGGGCTTGAAGCCGAAGTCACGGTTCCGAAGGATGCACCCGAAGCCGATTTGGCTGAGCTGTTCATCACCGCGACAGTCACCCGCGGGCAAGACATCGCGGTGAAACGAACAGACCATCACAAATGCGGCCGCTGCTGGCGCCATCTGCCCGATGTGGGCCAAGACGGCGATCTGTGTGGCCGCTGCGAATCGGTGGTCAATGGCTAAGCCAGCGCGCTTTATCCTGCCCGGCCTGATCACCGCCGCGCTCACCTTCCTAGCCGACCAGGCGGTGAAGGCTTGGGTGAGCGGGCCTTTGGCCTTGCCACTGGTGGGGCAGATTGAAGTGATGCCGCTGTTCCGCCTGACCTGGGCGGAAAATCGCGGTGTCTCGTTGGGACTGATGGCCGGCGATACGGCGCATAGCCGCTGGTTGCTGGTGGCCCTGACCGGCGCGATTGCGCTGGGCGTGCTCTATTGGATGTGGCGCGAGACAGCGAAAGCCGATGTCATGGCGCTGGGTCTGGTTCTGGGCGGGGCGCTGGGCAATATTGCCGATCGCATCACCGATGGTTTTGTCACTGACTATGCCGATCTCCACTTCGGCAGCTTCCGCCCCTTTATGATCTTTAATCTGGCCGATGCCGCGATCAGCATCGGTGTTGTTATTATCCTTGCCCGTTCGCTGCTTTCAGGCGAAAAGCGCGGCAACCAACCGGCGACCCATGCCCCGGAGATTTGACCTATGAACAAGACCACTTCGATCCTCGTCCTTGCTGGCGCATCGCTTTTGCTGGCTGGCTGCGGCAGCAGCGGCCTGTTCAACCGCGATCGCCCGGATGAATTCGCCGTGCAGCGCCAAGCGCCGCTGGTTGTCCCGCCTGACTTTTCGCTTACCCCGCCGCAGCCCGGCGCGCCCCGTCCGGCTGAACAAAGT
>JBEGLE010000164.1:0-9686 GCA_041183725.1 Pseudomonadota bacterium
GCCTTGATCACTCCACACCTGCGCATAGGCATGGGCTGATTTTTTGGGGCGGGTGTTAAGGATAATCCCGCGCAGGATCGGCTGCCAGATCAGCGGGGGGATTTCCACCACCCGGCGATCAGACAGAAATTCCCCCAAATAGCGCTTCACCGCCGCCGGGGTGGGGGCATCGGGGGTGCCCAGATTAACTAGCAGAACCCCAACTTTGCCCAAAGGCGCGGCAGGATGATCGGCAGGGCGGGACATGACAGAGCCGTTCACGACGGGCGCGCTCACTGGTTGTCCAGCCATGTGGCTATGCGCCGGGCAATCGCCAGAAAGGCTTGCGCCTCTGGCCCTTCGCCAGCCGCAGGCGGCACACCGGCATCGCTATCTTCGCGGATCGAAAGCGTCAGCGGAATGCGGCCCAGAAATGCCTCACCCAGCCGGTTCGCCGTATCTTCCGTGCCGCCGCAGCCAAAGGGATCGCTTACTGCGTTGCAGTGCGGGCAAACATAGCCGGCCATGTTTTCAACCATGCCGATCACCGGCACATGGGCCTGATGGAACAATTGCATGGCGCGGGTGGCATCGATCAGCGCCAGATCTTGCGGCGTGGAAACGATCACTGCCCCAGCGGGTTTGTGCCGTTGCAGCATGGTTAACTGAACGTCGCCAGTACCCGGCGGCAGATCGACGATCAGGATTTCCACATCGCCCCAATCGGCATCGATCAATTGCCCCAAAGCGCCGCTGGCCATAGGCCCGCGCCAAGCAATGGCGCGATCGTCTTCGATCAGATTGCCCATCGAGAGCACGCCCAAGCCATAGGGGCTTTGCACCGGGATCAATTTGTCGTTGTGCGCCTTGGGCTTGATCCCCGCAGTCTTGAGCAGGCGCGGCTGCGATGGGCCATAGATATCGGCATCGACCAACCCGACCTTGCGACCCAATTTGGCCAAAGCCACGGCGATATTGGCCGACAGGGTGGACTTGCCGACCCCGCCCTTGCCCGATCCGATGGCAATAATGCGCCGGGCAGGCTTATCAGCGGTCATCGCCACGCGCACTTCGGTAATGCCGGGGGCAGCGCGCAGGGCATCCTTTACCGCGATTTCCAGCCGATCGCGCTCAAGCCCATCAAGCCCGGCAACATCGAGCACCAGCGTGACAATCCCATCCTGCACCCGCAAAGACTGCAGCCGGGTTTGGGCCAGCGGCGGCAAAAGAGCCTTTACGCTGTTGTCACTACCGTCAGTATCGCCGTGGCTCATGTTTGCTCCCGCAGTCTTTGGTTCAGCATGGCCCCTAGCAGGGAAGCGTGCCCGGGAAAATCCGCTGCTGCCCCTGTTTTTTCCGCATCCCCATTCCTATAGTGGAAACTATGAACACATTCAGCGGTGCTATCGCAGGAAAATGGCTGGCCATGACAGGTCGCAAATCGCCATGGGGTAACGAGAATGGCGGCGATGAGCCTGCCAGTGTCGAAGGCGAGGCAGCGGCTGATGCCGATGGCCCCACGCCCAGTGCAGACCCCAAAGGGCCACGCAATCCGTGGGCACCATCGGATAATGATGGTGCCCCGCGCCGTCCCAGCACCCTTGATGACATGCTGCGCGCCCGCGCCCGCAAGACTGGCGGTGGCGGTGGTGGCGGAAATGGCTCCAACTTCCCCCGTATGCCCGAACGCCCCAATGGCAAAAGCTGGGCTGGCCCGATTGCGGGCACCTTGGCCCTGCTGTGGCTGGGGATTTCAACCACCCACATCTTGGGATCAAACGAGCAGGGGATTGTCACCACGCTAGGCAAATACAGCCGGACGGTGGGGTCGGGCGTATCGCTGACGCTGCCATGGCCGATCGAAAAGATGAAGGTTGCGGATGTCACATCCATCAAACGCGATTTCATTCCCGATGGGGATGCCGAAAAGCTGATGCTGACCAGCGACCAGAATTTGGTCGATATCAGCTATCTGGTGCGCTGGAACATCAAGGATCTGAAGCTTTATACCTTCCAGCTTGATGATCCGCATGACACGGTAAAAGAAGTGGCCGAAGCCGCTATGCGCGGCGCGGTGGCTGAAGTGCCGCTGAAAGATGCGATGGGCGGTGGCGGCCGCGCGCAAATTGAATTGCGGGTGCGTCAGCGTATGCAGGCCATCTTGGATGGCTATCGTGCGGGCGTTATGGTTCAGGGCGTAGACATCAAGAAAACCGATCCGCCGCAGAAAGTGGTCGAAGCCTTTCAGCGGGTTACCGCCGCGCAGCAAAATGCCCAACAGCAGATCACCGGCGCACGCCAATGGGCGCAGCAGGTGATCAACCAGTCGCAGGGCAATGCCGCCGAATTTGATAAGGTTTACGAGCAATACAAATTGGCCCCCGAAGTGACCAAGCGCCGTCTCTATTACGAAACCATGGAACGGGTGCTGTCGAACAACGACAAGGTGATTGTCGAGGCCAATGGGGTGACCCCCTACTTGCCGCTGCCCGAAGTGAAGCGCAAAGCCGCTGCCCCAGCCGCAGGAGGCCAGTGATGCATAGCACCTATGACAACCGCAAACCTTTGCTGATCACCCTGGGGGTTCTCGCCGTGATGGCCCTGTCGTGCCTGACGACTGTGCCAGAAACCGAAGAAGCCGTGGTCTTGCGGCTAGGTGATCCGGTACGGGTGATCAACCGCTTTCAACCCGGCGTCGATTTTGGCCAAACCGGCGCGGGGCTTGCGTGGCGCATTCCGTTTCTGGAAACCTTGGTGCGGGTCGATAAGCGGATGCTCACCGTGCCGATGGACCGCCAACAGGTTCTATCAACCGACCAGCAACCACTGGAAGTCGATGCCTATGCCCGCATCCGGGTGATCGATCCGGTGCGCCTGGTGCGTTCTGCCGGATCGACCAGCCGGGTGATCGAACAGTTGCAGCCGATCCTGTCATCGGTTCTGCGGCAGGAAATGGGCAAGCGCAGCTTCCAATCGCTGCTGACCGCCGAACGCGGACAGGCCATGCGCAATATCAGGCTGGGGCTGGATGCCGAAGCGCGCCAATATGGGGCGCAGGTGATCGACGTGCGGATCAAGCGCGCCGATCTGCCGGTTGGCACCCCGCTGGATAGCGCCTTTGCCCGTATGACCAACGCCAAAGAGCAAGAAGCCGCGACGATCCTTGGTCAAGGCGAACGTGATGCCCAGATCATCCGCGCCGAGGCCCAAGCAACATCGGCCAAAATCTATGCTGATAGCTTTGGCAAGGACCCGAAGTTCTATGACTTCTTCCGCGCCATGCGGAGCTATGATGCCACCTTCTCTAACCCCAAGAACCCGGGCAGCAGCACGATTATCCTGTCACCCGATAGTGACTATCTGCGGCAGTTTCGCGGCAAGTAACCAAAACAGTCCGCCCTATCCATTCAAATTGCGTTCATTCGGCGTGGGCTTGAAGTGGCCTTCCGGGGACAAGAGAAAGCAGAATAAACCATGACGAAGGACGTGAAACCTGTGCGATACGCTTATAGCATCACTTCGGCGCTGCTGCTTGGCGGCGCGGCCCTTTCTTTGGTCACCGGCATTCCGGCCGGTGCGCAGGTAGCGCAGAATGACCAATCGCAAATGGGACAGATCACCCCCCGCGCTGGCGCTCCAGCTAGCTTTGCCGATCTGACCGCCCAATTGCAGCCCGCCGTGGTGGGTATTGCCACCCGCCAAAAGGTGAAGGTGGCCGCCGCCAATCCTTTTGCTGGCACCCCGTTTGAAGGCATGGTTCCCGATGCTGGCCCACAAACCCGCGAAGCCGGGGCCTTGGGCTCTGGCTTTATTATCTCGGCCGATGGCTATGTGGTGACCAATAACCACGTGATCACCATGGACAACACCGGCCTTGCCGAATCCATCACGGTAAAGCTGTCAGACGGCAACGAATATAAAGCCCGCATCGTTGGCCACGATCAGGCTTCTGACCTTGCTGTGCTGAAGATTGATCGTGCCCAGCCCTTTCCCTTTGTGACATTTGGCCAATCTGCCAAGGCGCGTGCAGGCGATTGGATTATCGCCATTGGCAACCCCTTTGGTCTGGGCGGCTCGGTAACCTCTGGCATTATTTCCTCGGTCTATCGCAACACCGGATCGGGGGCCTATGATCACTATATTCAGACCGATGCCTCGATCAATTCAGGCAATTCTGGCGGGCCCATGTTTGACATGGCTGGCAATGTGATCGGCATCAACAACTGGATCATCGCCCCATCGGGTGGCAATATCGGCATTGGCTTTGCCATTCCATCCGATACGGCCAAGCCGATTGTTGACAAGCTGATGGCCGGCAAGGCGATTGAGCGTGGCTATTTGGGCGTAACTATCGCCCCGGTAACCGATGAAGTCGCCGATGCCCTTGGCATTGACCATGATCACGGCGAACTGGTTCAGGCGGTGCAACCCGAAGGCGGCGCGGCCAAGGCCGGATTGGAATCAGGCGATATTATCATCAAGGTGGCGGGCATCGCGGTAACGCCCGATCACACCCTGTCGGGCATCGTTGGCGATACTGCGCCGGGCACCCGCATTCCAATCGAGCTGATCCGCAAGGGCAAGCGTCTGACGGTGAACGCACTGGTCGGCAAACGGCCCAGCGATGAAGAACTGGCCCTGCTCAATTTTGGCCAACCGCAAGGCAAGGGTGCGCCAGATCCGTTCAACCGGGCCAAGCCACAGAATGCTGGCCTGATTGAAAAGAGCCTTGGCTTTTCTGCCACCCCGGTCACTCCGCAAATTGCGCGGCAATTGGGCGTTGCCGACAATACCAATGGGCTGGTGATCACCCAAGTTGACGCATCATCCGATGCGGCGGCCAAGGGGCTTGAGCGCCGCGTGATTGTTCTGGCGGCCAACTATGTGCCGGTTAACACTGTTGCGGCCTTGGAAGGTGTGGTGCGCGCGGCACAAGCGGCCAACCGCCCGGCCATGCTGCTGCAGGTTATGGTTCCCGGCCGCTCGCCGGTGTTCATCACCATCCGTCTGCGCTGAATGCGTCATTCGGCCTTGCGGCGCGGGGATGTGCCGCACGCAATGCCGAAAGGCTTAGGAAAACCAACCCCGCTTACCTTGATCTCTGGGTAAGCGGGGTGTGGGGCTAATTGGCTGGAACCCGCGCCACAGGGTTGCGCGGTTTGGCGGGGGTTTTGCGTCCGGTTGCCTGATCGAGAAAATCGGCGGTCACCGCGGATGGCACATCGCGCCGATCGGCCGGTTTATCCGCCGGGACCGGTTTGGCATGGGTGGGATCAACCAGATTGCCCTGATCATCGACATAGAAATAATCAGATGGATTGGCAGCAATCGCCTCGTCATCCGGTTCAAGCTGCCACGGCGGCAGGGTGAGCTGGGTATCGAACGGTTCAATCGGCCGCTTGGCCACGGCCACCCGCATATATTGGGCAAAGGCCCGCGCCGGCGCCGTGCCGCCCGCCAGACCCGGAACCGGTTTGGCATCATCACGCCCCATCCACACGCCGGTGGTGATCCCGCTGGAAAAGCCCATGAACCAGCCATCTTTGTTGGAACTGGTGGTGCCGGTCTTGCCCGCCACAGGACGGCCAATCTGCGCCGCCTTGCCCGTGCCGATATTCACCGCCGTCTGCAGCAAATCGGTGATCGCGGCAGAAACAAAGGGCGGCACCAGTTGCTGACCGGTGCTGGCGGGGTGCTGATAAAGCACACGGCCATCCATGGTCACGATCTTGCTGATGCCATAAGGTTCAACCGATGTCCCGTGCGCTGAAACAGCGGCAAAGGCGCGGGTCAGATCAAACAGGTGAACATCAGATGTGCCCAGCACCATCGAGGGCATGGTATTTACCGGCGTGGTAATGCCAAAACGGCGGGCCATGGCGGCCACAGTGCTAAAGCCCACTTCGTTGCCCAATTGGGCCGCGACCGTGTTTTTCGAATAGGCAAAGGCGGTGCGCACATCGATTTGCCCGGCATAGTCACCGTGCGAATTTTTCGGGCTCCAGCCATCAATCGTCACGGGTTCATCGACCACACTGTCATCTGGCTTGTATCCGGCCTCAAGCGCGGCAAGATAGACGAACAGCTTAAAAGCAGACCCCGGCTGGCGCTTAGATAGTGTGGCGCGGTTATAATTGGAGGTGACGTAATCAGTGCCGCCAACCATGGCCAAAATACCGCCATCGCGGTCCATCGATACCAGCGCACCTTGCGCCCCCTTGGGCGCATTGCCTTGCACCGCCAGGGCCGCTTCGCGCTGCATGGTCACGTCCAGTGTGGTCCATACTTCGATCGGTTCGTTGTTATCGGGCACCAAAAGATCAAGCTGCGGCAAGGCCCAATCGGTGAAATAACGCACCGCGTTCTGTTCCCCCTCTGGCGCGAATTGCACCTTGCTGAGATCAACCGCCGCGACCTGATAGGTGGCAAGCGCCCCGGCATCCTGCATGGTCTGCAACACGACCTTTGCGCGATCGACGGCGGCCTGTTTGTCGGCGGTTGGCGAATAGTGTGAAGGGGCCTTGACCAGACCCGCGATGATCGCCGCCTCTGGCAAGCTCAGCTCGGCGGCGGGATGGCCAAAGAACTTGCGGCTGGCCGCATCAACCCCATATGCGCCACCACCAAAATAGACCTTATTGAGATAAAGCTCCAAAATCTGCTGCTTGGTGAATTTCGTCTCAATGGCCATCGAATAGACGGCCTCGTTAATCTTGCGTGAAAAGCTTTTTGAATTGTTCAAAAACAGGTTGCGCGCCAATTGCTGGGTGATGGTTGAACCACCCTGCCGCCAATGCCCGCTTTGCACCCGCACGAACAGCGAACGGACAATGCCGATCGGATCAACGCCGAAATGCTCATGAAAACGGCGATCTTCGACCGAGATCATCGCGCTCTGCATGACCTGGGGTATCTGGGCAATTGGCACCCATTTGCCATAGCTGGGGCCCATATTGAACAGTTCGGTCCCATCGCGCGCACGAACCAAGATCATCTGGCCTTGCTGGGTCGACTTGATCTGATCGTACGTTGGCAAGCCTTGGGCGGTAAAGGCAACTGCCGCGCCCACCACCAGCACAACCAACAAGCCTGCCGCAAAAAACCACGCAAACAGCGTGCGGAAAAACCCGCGTCCCGACCGGCCAGAAGGCGGCGGCGAACCCGTATCTGCAGAACGACGCGTATTGGCGTTTTTGGCCATTGTGGTGGTCTAACCCTTATGCTGCCGCAGGTTGAGCTTAATCACCCACCTCGCCCGGCTTTTTACCCTAGCGTTTAGTCTTCTGGTGCGAAAGCCAAGGAGGCGCTGTTGATGCAATAGCGCAGACCATTTTCCCCCGGCCCATCGGGAAACACATGACCCAGATGGCCTTCGCATATGGCGCAGCGCACTTCGGTGCGGGTCATGCCATGCGAGTGATCGGTGATTTCTTCCACCACATCCTCGGCCATGGGGGCGGTATAGCTGGGCCAGCCAGACCCCGAATTGTACTTGGTCTGTGAAGAAAACAGGGGCGTGCCGCAACCCGCGCAGGCATAGGTCCCCGCCTGTTTGTTGGCTTCATACTTGCCGGTAAAGGCGCGCTCGGTCCCGGCATGACGCAAGATTTGGTATTGTTCCGGCGTCAGGCGTTCCCGCCATTCGGCATCGCTAAGGCTGATCTTGTCAGGCATGAGGACTCCTGGGAAACGGGCTTGGCCAAGCCAGATACCCGGCAAAAGCGCCAAGGGCCAGAGCCTGATACCAGAAATCAAGCGGGATAGTCAGGTTTCATCAGCTTGCGCTTGGCCAATTGCCCGTTACCAAGTGCACTATGGTTCGCCGCTATATCTTTCGCAGCCTGTGGGCTTTGCTGGCTTTGGTCTTGGGCATTTTGGGCTTGCTGCTGTGCGGTGAGCCCTTTTGGGCTGAACAGCCCGGAGCGCCGCCGCCGCCACACACGTACAAAGCCCAAGTGATCCGCGATGAATGGGGCGTGCCGCATATCCGCGGAGCCAGTGATGCCGATGTAACCTTTGGCGTGGCATGGGCCCATGCCGAAGATGATTTTTCCACCCTGCAAGACGTGATGGCCATGACCCGCTGTCGCTATGGCGCGGTTGCGGGGATTGCGGGCGCGGCGACGGACTATGTCTGCCACCTGTTTGCCCCGCGCGCCTTGGTGCGGCAACGCTATGCCAGCCTGCCCGCCGATACCCGCGCCCTGCTGGATGCCTATGCCACGGGGCTGAACCTTTATGCCCAGCGCCATCCCGCTGAGGTGAAACTTGGCCGCCTGTTCCCGATCAATGGCGAAGATGTCGCCACCGGCTTTGCCCTGCGCCTGCCGTTCTTCGGCGGGATTGATCGCACGTTGAAAACGCTGGTTGATGGTAAAGAGGATGCCCGCGAATATGGCACACCCATGCCCGGCCACCGCTTGCTGTCCTACTGGCAAGGCGGCGGCGATGCTGCGGGCAGCCCCGGGGTTTTGCCGGGCGACGATGATGGATCCAATGCCTTTGCCATTGCCCCCAAGCGATCGGGCGATGGCGTAACCCGCTTGGTATCCAACACCCACCAGCCCTGGCGCGGCGGCGTGGCGTGGTATGAGCTGGAACTGCAATCTGACAGCGGTTGGCACTTTGCCGGTGCCACTTTCCCCGGATCACCGCTGCCCTTGCTGGGCCACAATGCCACTTTGGGGTGGACCAACACGATCAACCGGCCTGATTTGGCCGATGTCTATAAATTGACCCTCAGCGCCGATGGCGATCGCTATCGGTTGGATGGCCAGTGGCTGCCGCTGAAGCGCCAGTGGGTGTGGCTGCCGGTGCGCTTTGGCCCGCTGACCATACCCGTGCCGCGTCTGATCGCCCACAGCGCTCATGGTCCGGTGATCGAATCCCCACGCGGGGCCTTTGCCTTGCGCTATGCCGGGATCGACACCATCGGCGCGATTGATGAATGGTATCGGCTTGGCAAGGCGCAAGACTTTGCCACGTGGCAGGCGCAATTGGCCCGCCAGCAAATTCCATCGACCAATTTCGTCTATGCCGATCGGACCGGCACGATCGCCTATTTCTACAATGCTCGCATTCCGCTGCGGCAGCCCGGGTTTAACTGGCGCGGCGTATTGCCGGGTGATCGCGCTGATCTCATCTGGCAGCGTCCGGTGGATTGGGCCGCGATCCCCAAAAATGTGAACCCGGCATCAGGCTTTTTGTTCAACGCCAACAATACCCCCTTCCTTTCTGCCGGGCCGGGGAGCGAACTGGACCCGCGCCGTTTTGCCCCCGAGTTGGGGATCGAAACCGATCTGACCAACCGCACCCGCCGGGCTGAAAAGCTGCTGAGCGCCAGCAATCCTATCACCCGCGCTGTGCTGGAACGGATCAAATATGATACGGCCTATGAACCCACCGGGGCAGCGAAATGGATGCTGGATGCAGTGGCCAAGCTGGATCTTTCCCACGAACCAGAACTGCAACGCGCCCAAGTCTTGCTCGGCCAGTGGGACTGGAATGCCGATGGCAAAGGCGCGGCTGATACCTTGGCCGTGATGCTGGTGGATGAGGCAACCAGCGCTGCCTATAACCACCGTCCACCCAAAGCACCGCATCAAATGCTGGCCGAATCAGTGGCGCATCTGAAGCAGTTTTTTGGCCGCATCGATCCGCCGCTGCTACAGGCGCAGCGCCTGCGCCAAGGCACGGCTGACTATCCG
>JBEGLE010000165.1:0-14676 GCA_041183725.1 Pseudomonadota bacterium
GCGGGGGTGAAGCGCTTTATCTTTGTTTCATCCCTCTCGGCGCGTGAACCGCAGCTCTCGGCCTATGGCGCATCGAAAGCGCGGGCGGAAAAGCTGGTGCGGGCCAGCGGTCTGGATTGGACCATTGTTCGCCCCCCCGCCATCTATGGCCCGCGTGATCAGGAACTCTTGGCGCTGTTCAAGGCTGTGAAATGGGGCTTGGTACCTATGCCGCAGCGGCAGGGTAGGGCCAGCTATATCCATGTCGATGATCTGGCCCGCCTGCTTTTGGCCCTGGTGCCCGGCGGCGAAGGGATCAGCGCCCAAACCTTTGAACCCGATGATGGGGAGCCGGGCGGCTGGGCGCATAATGAATTTGCCCGCGCTTTGGGCCATGCCGTGGGGCGGCGGCCGCTGGTGCTGCACTTTGCCCCCAATCTTTTGGCTTTCGCTGGCCGCGCCTCGCGCTGGCTGTTGGGGGATAAGGCCAAACTCACCCCCGATCGCGCCAGCTACATGAGCCACCCCGATTGGGTCTCCAGCCCCGCAGCGCAGGTGCCAAAGGCCCTGTGGCAGCCGCAGATCAGCTTGGCCGATGGCTTAGCGGATACTGCGGCGTGGTATCGCAGTGCGGGTTGGCTTTAGGTCAAGCAGTCTCAATCCTCTCAGGCTAAGAGGATGAAAACAAAGCTAGAAAACCGGATCAAAGCCGGGTGGCAGATCGCCCTCATTAGCCGGGGTGTCGGCTACATGGATGCCGCATTCGGTTTTGTCCCAGCCCTTCCAGCGGCCAGAGCGCGGGTCTTCGCCCGGGGCGACCTTGCTGGTGCAGGGTGAGCAGCCGATCGAGGGATAGCCTTCAGCCACCAAAGGATGGGCGGGCAGGCCGTGCGCGGCAAAATAGGTGTCGATGGCGGCTTGGCTCCAATCGGCCAGCGGATTGATCTTCAGACGCCCGTGGGCATCGCTGCGATCAATTTCAAAGCGGGGCAGGCCCGCGCGGGTGGCGGACTGAAAGCCTTTGCGCCCCGTGATCGTGGCATCATAACCCGTGAGAACGCGGGCGAGTGGTTGAACCTTGCGTATTTCGCAGCAGCCATCAGGATCATAGGACCAGCGCAGGCCTGATTCATCGCGCGCGGCAATCAGGGCCGGTTCAGGGCTGATGATCTTCAGATTGGTCAGCCCCAGATGGGCAACCAATTGATCGCGATAGGCCAGCGTTTCGGGAAAATGCTTGCCGGTATCGATAAACAGCACCGGGACCGAGGGATCGGCCATGGCAACAACATGCAGCAAGACCGCGCTTTCCGCGCCAAAGCTGGAAACCAGGGCAATATCGCCGGCCAAGCCTTCGCGCAGGACATTGGCCATCATGTCAGCCGTGTCGGTGCCTTGGAACAGCCGGTTAAGGCGCACGGCGTCCACCTCGCTAAAGCGCGGGGCGGTATTGATCCGATCGACCGTGCGCGTGGTTTCAGCCATGCCGCTTGGTCCACAGCGGCACGCGGCCATCGGTGGTGGGCTGATAGACATCGCCATAGCGCCCCAGTGCCGCTTCGGCATCGGCGGTGTTCAGTTCGGTATTGGGGGCAAAGCTATCAAAGCCGCAGCGACGCATCATCGCCAACTGATCGATCAGCACATCACCCACGGCGCGCAGTTCGCCGGTATAGCCAGCCTCACGCAGAATGCGCGCGGCGGAATAGCCGCGGCCATCGGTATAGGCGGGGAAGTTCACCTCAACCAGTTTGATCCGGTCAAGATAGGGCAGCAGATCGCGGGCGTCCTCGCCCGGTTCTAGCCGCACGGCCGAAGCATTGGTTTGATCGCCGAATGAATCGACGGTTACCGCAGGATCGCCAACCGGCTCATCACTGCGGAAGCGGAATTGCGTTTCAACCATAAAGCGCCTCCTTGAACGGGGCCATGCCAATGCGGCGGTAGGTATCAAGGAAGCGTTCGCCGCCTTGCTTGTGGTCCAGATAGACTTGGGTGGCGGTTTCCACCGCATTCACGATGCCATCCTCGTCAAAGCCGGGGCCGGTGATCGTGCCAAGCGATGTATCCGCGCCTTCACAGCCGCCGAGCGAGAGTTGGTAATTCTCCACCCCCTTGCGATCGACGCCCAAGATGCCGATGTGGCCAGCATGGTGGTGGCCGCAGGCATTGATGCAGCCACTGATTTTCAGCTTCAGTTCGCCAATCTCGTGTTGCTTGGCAGCCATGCGTTCAGAAATCTTCTGCGCGACCGGGATCGAGCGCGCATTGGCCAGACTGCAATAGTCCAGACCAGGGCAGGCGATCATATCGCCAATGTGATCGAGATTGGCCGTGCCGAGACCGGCGGCGTCCAAGTGCTGCCACAGGGTGAACAGATCGGCCTTCTTTACATGCGGCAGAACAATGTTCTGGGCATGGGTGACACGCAGTTCATCAAACGAATAAGCCTTGGCCAGATCGGCCATCAGGCGGATCTGATCAGACGTGGCATCACCGGGGATGCCACCAACCGGTTTCAGGCTGATTGTAACCGCGATGTAACCCGCTTGCTTATGCGCCAAGCAATTGGTGTCGACCCAAGCGGCGAAGGCGGGGTTGCTGCGATCAAGGGTGTCAGGGGCTCCTGCTTCAAAAGCGGGATCGGCAAAGAACGTCTTGATCCGCTCCAGCTCGGCGGCGGGCGGTTCGATATTCTGGGTCAGAAGATGGGCAAATTCCGCCTCGACCTGCCGCGTATATTCTTCTTTTCCAAGCTCATGGACCAGGATCTTAATACGGGCCTTGTACTTGTTGTCGCGGCGGCCGTGCTGGTTATACACCCGCAGGCAAGCCTCGGCATAAGTGATCATCTGGCTGATCGGGACAAAGCCATTCAGGCACGGCGCAATCATCGGCGTGCGGCCCATGCCGCCACCGACAAAGAAGGCAGCGCCCAGCTCACCGGCCGCATTGCGGACGATCTGGATGCCAATATCATGCAGCCGCATGGCAGCGCGATCGGTATCGCTGGCGATTACCGCCATTTTGAACTTGCGCGGCAGATAGTTGAATTCGGGGTGGAAGGTCGACCACTGGCGGATCAGTTCGGCATAGGGGCGCGGATCGACGATCTCGTCAGCCGCGGCACCGGCATATTGATCGGATGTCGTGTTGCGGATGCAATTGCCGCTGGTCTGGATCGCGTGCATTTCTACCGATGCAAGATCGGCAAGAATATCAGGGGCTTCTTCCAGCTTTATCCAGTTATACTGGATGTTCTGGCGGGTGGTGAAGTGGCCATAACCGCGATCATATTTGTCAGCGATATCGCCCAGCATCCGCATTTGTGCCGAATTCAGGGTGCCATAGGGAATGGCAACCCGCAGCATATAGGCGTGCAATTGCAGGTAGAGCCCGTTGGTTAGCCGCAGGGGGCGGAACTGCTCTTCCGACAGGCTGCCATCCAAACGGCGGCGCACCTGATCGCGGAAATCGGCAACCCGGGCGTCAACCAGCGCCTGGTCGTATTGGTCATACTGGTACATCAGATCACCCAGTTGCCGGCGTTGGCGTCGGCAGGCTTGAGGGAAAGGTCAAGGCGCACGGTTGGACCGAGCGCGCGGATACGGTCTTTGATATGGGCGGGGCGGGGGCCATTGGCACCGGGTTCGCCATCAATGATATAGGCACTGACCACGCGGCGCGCGGCCTGTTCGGTGGCGATAATCGCCTCGCCCTGATCGCCAACATCGGCGGCCTGTTCGACATGCAGCGACCAGCCAGATCCGTCCCACCAGGTGACGGCTCCGCTCTTCAGGTCATTTCCGGTCAGGATCTTCACGGTTAGGCTCTTTCCTCGGCAAAGTGTTGCGCAAGACTGCGCAGGTTCTGTTCATCGCGCGCGGCCACATCGCCAATGATGATCAGCGCGGGGCTTTTGACCTTTTGTGCGATCACCAGCGCGCCCAGCCCAGCCAGCGGCGCGCGCAGTACCCGCATTTGCGGGCGGGCCGCGTTTTCGATCACGGCCAAGGGCACGTCAGGCGCCAAACCATCGGCGATCAGCTTTTCGGCAATGGCATCAGCACTGGCGATGCCCATATAGATCACCAGCGTGCGGCCTTTGCCTGCAAGGCCTGACCAGTTCTGTTCGGTCAGGCTTTTGCACTGGCCTGCGACAAAGCTGACGATCGAGGCGCTGTCGCGGTGGGTCAGGGGGATTTGGGCCGCCGCCGCTGCGCCCATAGCGGCGCTGATCCCCGGGACGACTTCAACCGGCACGCCAGCGGCATAGCAAGCCTCAGCCTCTTCGCCGCCACGGCCGAACACAAAGGGATCGCCGCCTTTCAGCCGCACCACATCGTTGCCCGCCAAGGCCTCGCGCACCAGCAGGGCGTTGATTGCATCTTGCGGCATGGTGTGGCGGGCACGCTGTTTGGCAACCGAGATAAAGCGTGCCTCTGGCTTGGCCATGGCCAAAATTGCCGGATCCACCAGCCCATCATGCACGATCAGCTTGGCCGCCATCAGCAACCGCTCAGCGCGCAAGGTCAGCAGATCGGGATCGCCGGGGCCGGCACCCACCAGATAGACCGTGCCGATAGAGGGGGCAGAATGAGACATGGTGGCGGCAAATGCCCTTGCTGCGCCACGATTGCCAGTGAGAAAGCCTTTGGCCCGACTAAGGTTTGCTTTTCGCGTCTGCCAAGGAAGCAGCGGCAGTCTGCGGACAGGGCAGGGCGATGCCATGGCTGCGAAAGCTGCGCCATACGCCCTTTAGAAAGTCTGAGCGCAGGTTACCAAGTCCTTCTTCCGGATCATCGATCCAGATTTGCACCTCGAAATCTATGCCGCTGGCACCAAAGCCCGATAGCCATACCTGTGGGACAAGACGATCAATAATACGCGGAATTCTGGCCGTTTCTGCCAGCAAAAGCGCCTCAACCTGTTCGATGTCAGAGCCATAGGCGACCGAGACCGGGATCTTCACCCGCACTTCGCGCGAGCTTAACGACCAGTTTTCCACCTGGCTGGTCATCAGCACTTCATTGGGAATCAAGAACTCCACCTTGTCACGGGTGATCACCGATACGGCTCGGATGCCGATGCGGTTGACCTGGCCCACGGTGCGCCGGTTGCCATCACCCACGGCAATAACATCACCCGGCTTGATCGAGCGATCCATTAGCAGGATGATGCCCGAGATAAGATTGCCAAAGGTTTTTTGCAGACCAAAGCCAATGGCCAAGCCAAAAGCGCCGGAAAAGACGGTCAGCACGGTCAGGCTGATGCCCAAAAAGTCTATGGCGATCAGAACGAGCCCGATCCACATGGCGATGCCCGCCAGCTTTTCACCCAGCACCTGCTGGGCGGCATCCAGCCGGTGCATACGGCGGAACGTGCGGTGGATCAGCGCCCCGGCAATCCGGCCGATGACCAGCACCATACCGGCCACAACCAGCATGACCAAGGCGCGGTATAGCGAAATGCGATAGTCCCCAACATCGAAACCAATCGAATCGAGCTGGGCGATTGCGGTTTTTATGTCTGGCGACAGAATCATGCCGCGCGCCATGCCGCCAAGCCGCGCGCCCAATCGGCAATCAGATCGCTGGGCTCTTCAAGGCCGATGGAGAGGCGCACGCCAAACCACGCCTGATCGCCGCTCTTGGCATCGGCGGGGGGCCAAGGCGAAGCGCTGCGAATTGCGCCGGGATCGGCCGGGGTGATCAGGCTTTCAAACCCGCCCCATGAATAGCCGATGCCAAACAGGCTTAGGGCATCAATAAAGGCATCGCGGGCTGCGGCATTCTTGCCCGCAAAGGCAAAGCCGATCAGGCCGCAGCCACCCGTAAAATCGCGCCGCCACAGGTCATATCCGGCACTTCCCGGTAGCATGGGACAGAACACGCGGGTCACCTCTGTTTGCTCTGCTAGCCACGCGCCCACGGCAAGCGCGCTGGCTGTGCTGCGTTCCAGCCGCACGCCCATGGTCCGCAATCCGCGCAGCGCAAGAGCGGCATCATCGGGGGAGACGACTTGGCCGATAATCTGGCTCATTTGCCGCAAGCGCTTATGCCAAGCCTCACCGGCGCTGGCGCTGCCCATCATCAGATCAGAATGGCCACCAACATGTTTGGTGAGGCTCATCACAGTAATGTCGGCCCCATGCGCCAGAGCGGTATAGCCCAAAGGGCTGGCCCAGGTGTTGTCGATGATCGAGACTATGCCGCGTTCGCGTGCGGCGGCGCAGTGGGCGGGGGTATCGGCCAGTTCCATGGTGAGGCTGCCGGGCGATTCCAGCAGAACCGCGCGGGTGCGATCACAGCAGGCGGCGGCAAAAGCGCCAGGGTCCAAGGGATCAAACCACCGGGTTTCCACACCCAGATCTTTTAGCAATCCGCGCGCCAGCACCCGACTGGGTTCATAAGCATGATCGGTCATCAGCAGAACATCGCCCGATTTCAGCACGGCTAGCAAGGCACCGGCAATGGCCGCGACACCGGAAGGGTAAAGCACGGTTCCTGCCGCGCCGGGCTCTAGTTCGGTAAGCGCTTCAGCCAGCGCCCACTGGGTTGGTGCCCCGCGCCGCCCGTAATAAAACTGCCCATCGGCATTGTGCTTAGGACCAGCCTTTAATGCGGCCGTATCGGGGTAAAGGTGGGTGCTGGCGCGCCAAACCGGGGGCGTGACCACGGCCGAGGGATGGCCTTCAATACCTGTCCATTCTGGACGGCGACCCACATGGGTCAACCGCGTATTGGGGTGAAGATCGTCAGGCGGAGTTTTGCTCATTGCACAGGGCTTACCCAGCCTGAACTGTTGTCGCAAGCTAAGCTGACAGCGTGTGGCTTAGTTCTTTGGGTAGGCTGGGATCAGCCCCCCATTCGGTCCAACTGCCATCATAGAGCGCCACATCATCTTTGCCGATCAAGTGTAGGCCAAAGGTTAGGCAGCAGGCCGTAACGCCGCTGCCGCAGGTGGTGATGATCGGGCGATCCAGATTGACCCCGGCCGCGATAAAGGCTTGCGCCAATGAATCCCGATCTTTCCAAGTGCCATCGGTGTTAAACATCTGGCCAAAGGGCACATTGCAGGCGCCGGGAATGTGGCCGCTGGCAATACCGGGGCGGCTTTCCTGCTCTGCGCCGCTAAAGCGGGGTGCGCCGCGGGCATCGATCACTTGTTCGGTTTGGCTGTGAATATTGGCCATGATCGCATTTTTGCAGCGCAGGGCAGCATCGTCTTGCCAAACCGTATAGTGGCGGCAGCGCAGGCTTTCGCTGCCACTGGCGATGGGGCGGCCATCGGCTTGCCATTTGGTCATGCCGCCATCAAGCAAGGCAACGTTTTGCGCCCCAAACATCCGGAGCATGAACCAAGCGCGGGCAGAGCTTTTTATCGCGCTGTTGTCATAAAGCACGATACGGCTGCCATCGCCCAAGCCCAAGGCTTGCATGCGGCTGGCAAATTTTTCGGCAGAAGGCAGGGTGTTTTCAATCGGGGCGGCGGGATCAACCAGCTCTTCCAGGTTCATGAACACGGCACCAGGAATATGCGCGGCTTCATACTCGGCGCGTGCATCACGGCCGGTATCGGGCAAATGTTTCGTGGCGTCGACGATTCTGAGGTCGCTGGCTCCCATTTCGGCAGCAAGCCACTCAGCCGTCACAAGGCTGTCCATACCCGCGCGTCCTCCTCTACGCAGCGAATGGGGCGAGACTAGCTCGACTGCCACTTGTCGTCGAGGGGGGCTTTGCGCACATATCGGATTGTTGGGAATATGTTGCGTCGCAGCAACGGTTAGCGCCGATGGCTATGCAGAAACGGCTTGAGGCTCAACGGTAGTGCTGATTTCACGGGCGCTGACGTTAAGCCATGTACGGGGGCCAAGGTCTAAACGAAAGGGCGGCAAGGGAGCCTTGGCTGAGCGGGGCGTCTTGCCAAGAACAAAGGCGGCATGGGCATCACCCCCGTCTGCGGCGGCGTGAAACCGGGCGAGCGGCACAAACAGCAAGGCTGGACCACTCTGGATTGGCGTAATCCCAGCCAGAGGCAGGCGCATTGCCCCGGTGAAGGTGATCGATTCACCAGCCTCAAGCCACGGCACATGCGTAATCGGATCCAAATTTTGTCCATCGATTGCCAATTGCTGGGCCATCGGCAGGGCGGCGTGGGCGGCGATCATATTACCGCTTAGCATTATATTGGCCACAGGCGCAGCGCCTTGGTTGGTAACTATTAGCCGGTATGACAGGGTGGTGTTCAGCAAGGTTGCCGAGAGCCGAAGGGGTTCGAGGGATAAGGCCAAGCAAGACAGCGGTGCCAAATAAGGATTGGCCAGGGTTTGGTCGGGGATAGTGGCAGCGTCTTGTGGTTGGGCTGCGGCGCGGGCCCATACAAGATCATCGTCCTCCGTAGCGCCCTTTTTATACCTTGCGATCATCAGCCAAACGGCTGCGGCCATTATCACGCAGGCTGTGATTGCCCCCCCCGTCCAGAGCGGCAAGGCGGAAAGCTGGGTAATCATGGCGATCGCCAAAGCCGTGATGCTATGCCGCGCAGTTTTGAAAGCGGCGAAAGACAGGCTGGTTTCTGCTGCTTGCGGCTGAACCGCTGGGCTGGATGCGGGTTGGGGGGCGCCGCTAGCCCTGTCAGACTGCGCCCTGAGCAATGGCGGGATCGGGGCGGGCTGAGACAGAGCAGCGCGCGCGGGATGGGCTGGACTTAGTGATGCTACAGGCTGGGGGCGCAATATTTTCACTGGTGCTGGAACTGGTGCTGACACTGGCGTTGCGGCGCTGGTGGCTGCTTTTTCAGGCATGGGTTTTGCCTTGATAAACGGCACGTCTGGATCAACCGGCCCCTGTGGTTTTTGCCGATCAGGGCTGGCGTGACCCGGTGACAATTGAAAGGTGCTGGCGGATTGCGCCATGACAGGCTGGGTTATGATAAACATAACCAGAAACAGTGCAGCTTTGTTAAACATTGTTGCTAATATATTGCACATTGATAGCGCATTAATCCTATAAGGTTAAAATGCTACTGATGATGCTTCGGTAATCCGCTCTCTTGTGCAATTTTGCACTTGGCGGCATGGCAGTGGCTATGAGTGACACACCCACCAGTCCGCTTCACCTTGGTCGCCAGAGCGATCTGCCCGCTTCGCCTGATCAGGCCGTGTTGGACTATGTACCCAACCCGCGCCCCGGATCGCTCTATATGGCGCGTTTTGCCGTGCCGGAATTCACCTCGCTGTGCCCGGTTACCGGCCAGCCGGATTTCGCCCATCTGGTGATCGACTATGCCCCCGGCGAAACGATCGTCGAATCAAAAAGCCTTAAGCTGTTTCTTGGCTCGTTCCGCAATCACGCCGGTTTCCACGAAGATGTAACCGTGGGGATTGGCCAGCGCCTGTTTGCCGAAATGGCACCGGTCTGGCTGCGGATCGGCGGTTATTGGTATCCGCGCGGCGGCATTCCGATTGATGTGTTCTGGCAATCCGGCCCTGCCCCCGAAGGCTTGTGGGTACCCGATCAGGGTGTTGCCAGCTATCGTGGGCGGGGATGATTTGGTACCCCCGTTAAGTAACGATAATTCTGACGATATGTATGTTTGCTGAGCCTTGTCCATCTCGACGTTTTGGCACTGTCGGTTTAGGTTTCTATGGCTAACATGTATACGACGCGCTGAGGCGGAGCAGAAATGACAAGACGGGAAGATCGGATTCAAAGTCCGACTGAGGGGCACTTTCATCAGGTTGTAGACTGTCAGTGGGCTTGCCCTGCCCACACACCTGTGCCCGAATATCTGCGCTTGATCGCCGCAGGGCGCTATGCTGAATCGTGGGAAATCAATTGGTGGTCCAATGTGTTTCCCGGCATCCTTGGTCGCGTATGCGACCGCCCATGCGAGCCTGCTTGCCGCCGTGGCCGAGTGGATGAAGAGCCGGTGGCAATCTGCCGCATGAAGCGTGTTGCCGCTGATCTTAAGGGTGACATTTCCGCCCGCCTGCCCAAGCCACCGAAGAAGAATGGCAAGCGCATTGCTTGTGTGGGTGCGGGTCCAGCCTCGCTAACGGTCGCGCGCGATCTGGCGCTTGAAGGCTATGACATCACCGTGTTCGATAGCGGCCGGGAATCGGGCGGCATGATGCGCAGCCAGATCCCCAAGTTCCGTCTGCCCGATGCGGTGATCGACGAAGAATGTGGTTATGTCGAAGGCTTGGGGGTTAAGGTTGTCCTTAATCACTGGGTCAATAGCCTGGCTGCTTTGCGCGCTGAGGGCTGGGATGCGGTTTTCATCGGCACTAGCGCCCCGCGCGGCCGTGATGCCGATCTGCCGGGACGGCAGGAAGCGGCCGAGCAAATCCATGTTGGTATCGATTGGCTATCGAGCTTGGCTTTTGGCCACATCGAAAGCGTTGGCAAGCGGGTGATCGTGCTGGGCGGCGGTAATACGGCAATGGACTGTTGCCGGTCTGCCCGCAGGCTGGGGGCAGAAGAGGTTCAGGTGATTGTCCGCTCTGGCTTTGATGAAATGAAAGCATCGCCTTGGGAAAAAGATGAGGCGCTTCACGAGGGCATTGTCATTCGCAACTGCATGGTGCCGATGGCCTTTGAGCACGCAGGAGGCAAGCTGACGGGCGTGACCTTTGAGCAGGTCGAAGTGCAGTTCGACGCCAAGGGCAAGCGCTCGCTGGTGCCCACCGGCAAGCTGGAAACCGTGCCCTGCGATCAGGTGTTGGTTGCTATTGGGCAAGAAAACACCTTCCCGTGGATCGAGCGCGATATCGGTCTTGCGTTCGATAAGTGGGATATGCCGGCTTTGAATGAGCAGACACTGCAATCGGCTCTGCCGGATGTGTTCTTTGGCGGCGATGCGGCATTGGGGCCGAAGAACATCATCACCGCAGTGGCTCAAGGGCATCAAGCGGCGATTTCGATCGACCTGTTTTTGCAGGGAAAAGATGTGGTCGCCGATCGCCCTGCGGAGAGGGTCAATCTCGCCAGCCAGAAAATGGGCATCCACGAATGGGCCTATGATAATGATATCAGTGAGGAAGATCGCCAGGCGATGGCGACGCGCAACCTGACAGAGGCGCTGAAAGACATTAAGCTTGAGCTGGAATTGGGCTTTGATGTTGAAAAGGCCTGCTCAGAGGCGGCGCGCTGCCTCAATTGCGATATGGCCACGGTGTTTACTGCACCGGCCTGTATCGAATGCGATAGCTGCGTGGATATTTGCCCCACCGAGTGCATCACCTTCACCGGTGATGGTGATGAGGCAGAGCTGCGCGCCCGGTTAAAGGCTCCGGCACCCAATTTGGAGCAGCCGCTTTATATCGCAGATGGGCTCAAGACCGGTCGGGTTATGGTCAAAGATGAAAACCTGTGCCTGCACTGCGGTCTGTGCTCAGAGCGCTGCCCAACCAGTGCTTGGGACATGCAGAAAGTGGAATGGCTGGTGCCCCAAGCGGGCGATACCTTGGCGGCTGAGGGAGCCCTAGTAGGATGAATAGGATCACCGCCACCAACGATTTTGTTGTCAAGTTCGCCAATGTGAACGGGTCTGGGTCGGCGTCAGCCAATGAAATGTTCGCCCGCTCCATCATCCGCATGGGCGTGCCAGTTGCGCCGCGCAATATTTTCCCCTCGAATATTCAGGGCCTGCCCACTTGGTATGAAGTGCGCGTGACTGAGCGCGGCTGGCTGGGGCGACGCGGGGGCTGCGATATGATGGTCGCGCTGAATGCCCAGACTTGGGATGCCGATGTGGCTGAACTGAATGCTGGCGGCTATTTGTTTTACGATTCCACACGCGAACTGCCTCAGTCTAAGTTTCGCGATGATATTATCCCTATCGGCATTCCGCTGACCGCGATTTGTGCGCGGGAGTTTACCGATCCCAACCAACGCCGCCTGTTCAAGAATGTTATGTATGTCGGCGCCTTGGCAGGCCTGCTTGATATTGAATTGGGGGTTATCGAAACCCTAATTGGCGAGCAATATCGCGGCAAAGACAAGCTGATTGATGGCAACCGCGAGGCGGCCCGAATTGGCTATGACTATGCGCGGGAACACTTTGCTTGCTCGATCGGGCTTAAGGTTACCCGTGCCAATGGGGTTGGTCAGCGTATTTTCATCGATGGCAACAGTGCGGCTGGGCTGGGGGCAGTTTATGGCGGGGCAACGGTTGCGGCTTGGTATCCTATCACGCCATCAACTTCGGTGATCGAGGCGTATACGTCTTATTGCCGCAAGTATCGCACCGATCCGGAGAGCGGCGCAGCACGTTATGCCATCGTGCAGGCAGAGGATGAATTGGCCTCTATCGGCATGGTGATTGGCGCAGGCTGGAACGGCGTGCGCGCCTTTACCGCCACATCGGGCCCAGGCATCTCTTTGATGCAGGAATTCCTGGGGCTGTCCTATTTTGCCGAAATTCCCTCAGTTGTTGTCAATGTGCAGCGTGGCGGCCCTTCCACCGGTATGCCAACCCGTACCCAGCAATCCGATCTGCTGATTTGCGCCTACGCCTCGCATGGTGATACCCGCCATGTGCTGTTGTTCCCCGAAGATCCGCATGAATGCTTTACCCTCACGGCTCAGGCGTTTGACCTTGCCGAACGCTTGCAGACCCCGGTTTTTCTCATGACCGATCTGGACATCGGTATGAATGAACGCCTGTGCGACCCCTTCGAATGGGATGATACGCGCCGCTATGATCGTGGCAAGGTGCTCAGCGCCGCCGATCTTGAAGCTGGCAAAGTCTATGGCCGTTATGATGATGTTGATGGCGATGGCGTGCCTTGGCGCACCATTCCCGGCGTCCATGGCAGCAAGGGAGCCTATTTCACCCGCGGCACGACCCGCAATGCCCAAGCGCGCTACTCGGAATTGGGCAGCGACTATGTTTATAACATGGAGCGGCTGCGCCGAAAGTTTGAAACCGCCAAGGCTCTCGTTCCAGCTCCGATCTTAACCCCCGCTGCGCAATCAACGGACTATGGCGTGATCTATTATGGGTCAACCGGTCCGGCTATGGCCGAGGCGTTAGAGTTGATGGCAAAAGCAGGCATTCATTTGGATGCCTTGCGCATTCGCGCCTTTCCTTTCGCGGCGGAGATCGATGCCTTTATCACAGCGCACGATAAGGTGTTTGTGGTTGAACAGAACGAAAGCGGCCAACTGCGTTCCATGCTGATCAACGAGGGAGAGCATAACCCGCGCAACCTTATCAAAGTGCTGCATTATGATGGCACCCCCATCACCGCGCGTTTTATCGCCGCTGCCATCGAGGGCGTGCTTGCCGATGGGCAAAGCTTGCCCATGCCCAACACGATACACGGGTGAATTCATGACCTATATCGCAAAACCCCGTTTGCTTGCCGACGTTCAGCCTAAGAATGCTGCCGGATTTACCCGTCGTGATTACGAAGGGCGCGTGTCTACGCTCTGCGCTGGGTGCGGTCATGATTCGATCAGCGCTGCAATTGTGCAGGCTTGCTTTGAACTGGATATTGAACCGCACCGCGTGGCGAAGATGAGCGGCATTGGTTGCTCATCGAAAACGCCTGACTATTTCCTTGGCGCCAGCCATGGGTTTAATTCGGTGCATGGCCGTATGCCTTCAGTGGCGACTGGGGCGGCTCTGGCCAATCGCGACCTGACCTATCTAGGCGTATCGGGCGATGGCGATTCCGCCTCGATTGGTATCGGCCAATTTGCTCATGCTATGCGGCGCGGGGTTAATCTAACCTATATTGTTGAAAACAATGGGGTGTATGGTCTGACTAAGGGCCAATTTTCCGCCACTGCAGATAAGGGCTCCAAGAGCAAGAAGGGTGTGCTAAACGCCGATAGCCCGATTGATCTTGTCGCACTCGCGCTGCAATTGGGGGCAACCTATGTCGGCCGCAGCTTCTCTGGCGATAAAGATCAATTGGTGCCCTTAATCAAGGGCGCGCTGCGCCATCGGGGTCCGGCCTTTATTGATGTTCTCAGCCCCTGTGTAACGTTCAATAATCACGCCGGGTCTACCAAGTCTTATGACTATGTGCGAGAGCACAACGAGGCGGTTAACCGGCTGGAAGTGGTACTGCCTCGCCATGCGATTGAGGCCAGCTATGCCCCGGGTTCGCTGCGGCGGGTGGTGCAGCACGATGGCTCTATGCTGTTGCTGCGCAAGCTGGGGGATGATTATGATCCCACCGACCGCATTGGCGCAATGAACCATCTGCATGAACGTGCCGCCTTTGGTGAAATCGTCACGGGTCTGCTCTATGTTGATGAAAGCGCTGAAGATTTACACCGTCATCTCAATACGGTTGAGACGCCGCTTAATCAGTTGGCTGACGCTGATCTTTGCCCCGGCAATGCCGCACTAAGCGCGCTGAACGCCTCGCTGCGTTAGGGGATTACCGCGATCGAGCTCACTGAACTGGGTGCCGCTATATTGCCATAGTACCCGGTTGCAGGTGGTTGATTGTCCCGCGCTGCTGGCAGCACTAGCAGCACTGGCAGTGCTGGCGGTTTCTATCTTGGCTAAAGGCGGGGCCTGTTGTGCGGCGGCGCGATTGGCCGGGGAAAAACACCAGACGGCGCTGGGGATTGGTGCCTTTATGAATGCCCGCGGTTTGATGGAGCTGATCGTGATCAATATTGGGCTGCAGCGTGGAGTGATTGGGGCGCCGCTGTTTGCCATTCTGGTGCT
>JBEGLE010000166.1:0-7345 GCA_041183725.1 Pseudomonadota bacterium
ATGTTAATGAACCCGAAGCGCCGCGCCGCCGGGGCCGTCCACCCCGCGCTAAGGCGGTTGACGCTACTGAATAAGTCTATGGCCCTTCCCCTGTCGGGAAGGGCCATTGTCTTGCGCCTGCCATAGAACCGCGCCACAAGCCGGGGCCATGGTTACCGCGCGCCGCCTTATCGCCCAGTTTATATCCCGCCCCCGGCTGATTGCCCCGATCATCGGAGCTTTGGCGGCTTGCGGGTTTGAACCGCTTCATGTCTGGCCCATGCTGCTCTTGGGGCTTGGGGGACTGATCGCCCTTACCGCCCGCGCACCGGATCGGCGCTCTGCGGTCTTGCTTGGCTGGCTGTGGGGTGTGGGCCACTTCAGCCTTGGCAACAATTGGATCGCCACGGCCTTCACCTATCAAGCGCAAATGCCGGTCTGGCTGGGTTGGATCGCGGTTTTTGGCCTTTCGCTCTATCTCGCGGTCTATCCGGCGCTGGCAGCCTTAGCCGCGTGGCATTTTCGGCGCCGCCCACTGGCCTTTGGGCTGGCATTTTCCGGCTGTTGGATCCTTGCCGAATGGCTGCGAAGCTGGGTGTTCACCGGTTTTGCTTGGAACCCGCTGGGGGTTGCCCTGCTCGGCGACTTCAATGGGCAAGGTTTGGCGCTTTTGGCTCCATGGATCGGCACCTATGGCCTGTCTGGTGTGGCTGTTTTGCTAGCATCACTGCTCTGTCTGGCCGTAAGTCCGAACCAATACGGTCGGCGCTGGTCACAGGCCAGTGCGGCGTTGTTGCTCGCCTTACTCGCGCCGATGGTTATGCCTGCCACCCTGCCCAAACCGGCAGGCCATGTGCCTTATACACTGGTTCAGCCCAATATTGCCCAGCCCGATATCGATAATGCGGCCCAATTTGAAAGCCAGTTCCTGAAGACGGCGCGGCTTACCCTGCCACTTGTGCCGGGGCAGCAGCGTTTGGTGCTGTGGCCTGAAAGCGGCGTGCCAGACTATTTGCGCGGCGGGTACCCGCCCGCATTCTATGCTGAAACAACCTATGCTGCCGATCCGGATCAAGCGCGGGCGCGGATTGCCCGGGTGATGGGGCCGGGGGGGCTGCTGCTGACAGGCTCGGTTAATCTTAATCTGCAGCAAGGGCGCGTGGTCAGCGCGGGTAATGTGGTGACGGTGCTCGATGATAAGGGGGCCATTCGCGGCTCTTATGCCAAGGCGCACCTTGTGCCTTATGGTGAATATCTGCCGCTGCGCGCAGTGCTGCAGCCGCTGGGCCTGTCGCGATTGGTCGCGGGATCAATCGATTTTAGCCCCGGTCCCGGTCCGCGAACATTGGATTTGGGGCCATGGGGCAAGGCAGGCATTCAGATTTGCTATGAACTTATCTTCTCGGGCCAAGTGGTCGATCGCACCCGCCGGCCCGATTATATCTTTAATCCGTCTAACGATGGCTGGTTTGGATCTTGGGGTCCGCCGCAGCATCTCGCCCAAGCACGGCTGCGGGCGCTAGAAGAGGGTTTGCCGGTTTTGCGATCAACCACCAGCGGGATCAGCGCGGTGATCGATGCCGATGGCATCGTGCGGCAATCACTGCCGCGTTTCACCCCGGGTCGGATGGATGGCGTGGTGCCGCCGCCGCATGAGCCAACCCTGTTTGCCCGTTATGGTAACCTGCTGGCTCTGGTCCTCTCCGGAATTTTACTGAGCATAGCGATACTTGTCTTGCGCCGTGCAGAGGGGTAGGAAGGGGATCACATAAAGATTCCTTTATATCGGACCGGGCATGCGCAATTCCTATCTGTTCACTTCCGAAAGCGTTTCAGAAGGCCATCCTGATAAGGTTGCCGATCAGATCAGTGACGCCATTGTTGATCTGTTTCTGGCCAAAGATCCGGAAGCCCGCATTGCTTGTGAAACGCTGACCACAACCCAATTGGTCGTTCTCGCAGGGGAAATCCGCTGCAAAGGGGTTTACGAAAACGGCACCTGGGCCCCCGGTGCAGAGGCCGAGATTGAGGACGCCGTGCGCCGCACAGTGAAGGCTATCGGTTATAGCCAAGATGGTTTCCACTGGGAAAAGCTGGAATTGATCAATCGTCTGCACGGTCAATCGGCGCATATCGCCCAAGGGGTTGATGCGACCGACAACAAAGACGAAGGCGCGGGTGATCAGGGCATCATGTTTGGCTATGCCACCGATGAAACCCCTGATTTGATGCCTGCCACCCTTTATTACAGCCACAAGATACTGGAACGCATGGCGGCTGACCGCCATTCGGGTGCGGCCCCGTTCCTTGAGCCTGATGCCAAAAGCCAGGTTACCCTGCGCTATGAAAGTGGGGTGCCGGTTGCGGCTACGGCCATCGTCGTTTCAACCCAGCACGCCCCCGGCTATGATGAAGGTGCCAAAGAGGCAGAGCTTCACGCCTATGTCCGCAGCGTCGTGGCCGCAGTGATCCCGGCCCCGCTGCTGGCGGCCACCGAATATCACATCAACCCCACCGGCAGCTTTGAAATTGGTGGGCCGGATGGCGATGCCGGGCTGACTGGACGCAAGGTCATTGTCGATACCTACGGCGGGGCGGCCTCGCACGGCGGCGGCGCATTCAGTGGCAAAGATCCGACCAAGGTCGATCGCTCAGCCGCCTATATCACCCGCTATTTGGCCAAGAATATCGTTGCCGCTGGCCTTGCCAAGCGCTGCACGATCCAATTGGCCTATGCGATTGGTGTATCAAAGCCGCTGTCGCTTTATGTCGATACCCACGGCACGGGCACGGTGGGGGATGATGCGATTGAGGCGGCGATCATGGGGATTGAATCGCTGGGTGGCCTGACACCGCGTTCTATCCGCCACAAGCTGGGCCTTAACAAGCCGATCTATGCCCGCACCGCTGCCTATGGCCATTTTGGCCGTCAGGCCGAGGGCGATTTCTTCCCATGGGAGAGGACCGATCTGGTCGCTGATCTGCGTGCGGTGTTGGGGTGATATGATGTCAAAAAAAACAGATCTTCCGGTTTCGGTATGGGCAGCAATGGCGCGCGGTATGCGCTTTTCCTGCCCGCGCTGCGGCGAAGGCCACTTGTTCCGCCGGTTTTTGAAGCCAGTCGATCGGTGTTCTGCTTGCGATCAGGATTGGACCTTTCAGCGCGCCGATGATTTCCCTGCTTACATCGCGATTCTGGTTACCGGTCACTTGCTGGCCCCGGTGATGATCCTGCTGGGCCTGGAAACGCAATTGTCGGTTGCCGCCATTCTGGCGATCCTGATGCCCAGCTCGGCGGCTTTGATGATCGGCATGCTGCAACCGGCCAAAGGGGCGATCATCGGGATGCAATGGTGGTTCGGTATGCACGGTTTTATCAAGGAACGTCGCGCGGAAACCTAAGGCTGGACCGCGTCCATTGCATCTGGCCATTGCGCCATGCGGGGCAGCCTGGAATCGAGAAAAATCGCCGGAATTTTGGCAAACAGCAGGCGGCAGTGGATCTGAAAGTCGATCCACTTTTCCTGCCAGCGCGCGGTGACCCGCGCCTCACGCGCCAGCCAATTTTGATAGGGCAAAAAGTGATCCGGCTCATCCCGATGGATGATGGTAAAGATCCGACGCAGCACCGGGTCTGAAAGGACGTGACGGTTCTTAAGCAGGATTTCCACCTGCCGAAACCCACGCTGCTCTGTCAGCATGATCACCCGGCACAACTTTTCAAAGGCATCGCCACTGCCCACCACTGCGCCGGTGTCCAGTTCATCAATCGGGCAACCAAACACTTTGAAGATAAAGCGATCAATATGGCCTGCGCTGGTATCGAGCGCCAAGGGCATCCTGCCCTGCCGCTGAAACCAGCGTTTGAACATCGTGTAATGCTTGAACTCGTCTGCCCGATGCTGTTCAATTTCGGCAAGGAAGCCGTGATCATTGGGGCAGCGCTGGCGCACGGCGGCAATCACCCGATCCAGCGCGGTATAACCGCGATGTTCGTTGTAGAGATAAACCGATGCCAGAACATCAAGGTAGCGCGCGCGAAAGCGCTGAGCGGTATGAGACGAGGGGCGTAACATGGCAGGGACCTCCCCCCGCCCGCTCAAGCCTTTGCCAGTTCAGCTTCAATCGCGCTGATCAGCCCCGCATCGCTGGGCGCGGTATCGGGAGAAAAGCGCGCCACGACCTGACCATCGCGGCCAATCAGGAACTTTTCAAAGTTCCACAGCACCTCGGGATCTTCGGTGGCGGCTATGCCATAGCCGCGCAGCTTCTCGCGCCATGCGGCCGCATCGCCCTGCTTTTCGGGCATGGCGGCGGTCAGCGCGGCATAGAGCGGTTGCTTGGCGCTACCGGTTACATCGGCCTTGGCAAAGAGCGGAAATGTCACCCCGTAATTGACCGAGCAGAAGGCGGCGATTTCTTCGTGGTTGCCCGGTTCCTGTGCGCCAAAATCATTGGCCGGAAAGCCCAGCACTTCAAGCCCTTGGGATTTATGCTGCTTGTAGAGCGCCTCTAGCCCTTCATATTGCGGGGTCAGCCCACATTTGGAAGCGACATTCACCACCAGCAAAACCTTGCCGGCATGGTTGGCCAAGCTGTCGGAAGTGCCATCAATGCGGCTAAGCGGAATTTGGCTAAGATCGGTCATCTGTCTGGTCCTACTCGGTATAATGGGCGGTGGTTTTGGCGCGCACTTCTTCGCAGGTCACGCCGGGGGCCAGCTCGATAAGCCGGAAGGGCGTAGTATGATCGGCACGGCTGAAAACGGCAAGGTCAGTGATGATCATATCGACCACCCCCTTGCCGGTTAGCGGCAGGGTGCATGCGGGAATGAACTTTGAACTGCCATCTTTGGCATTGTGTTCCATCACCACGATGATCTTTTTGACCCCGGCCACCAGATCCATGGCCCCGCCCATGCCTTTTATCATCTTGCCGGGTATCATCCAGTTGGCGATGTCGCCGTTCTCGGCCACTTCCATCGCGCCTAATACGGTCAGGTCAATATGCCCGCCGCGGATCATGGCAAAGCTGGCGGCGCTATCGAAATAGGCCGAATGCGGCAATTCGCTGATCGTTTGCTTGCCAGCATTGATCAGATCGGCGTCTTCTTCGCCCGCATAGGGGAAGGGGCCAATGCCCAACATGCCGTTTTCGGATTGCAGGGTTACGGTGATGCCAGCGGGCACATTGTTGGCAACCAGAGTGGGAATGCCGATGCCAAGATTGACATAAAAGCCATCTTGCAACTCTTGCGCGGCGCGGGCAGCCATTTCATCGCGGGTCCAGGGCATCAGACTGCCTCCCTTTCGCGCACGGTGCGAAATTCGATGTGTTTTTCATAAGGGCTGCCCACGATCACCCGCTGCACATAGACGCCGGGGAGGTGGATCGCATCGGGGTCAAGCGCGCCGGCCCCAACCACTTCCTCAACCTCTACCACGCATACCTTGCCGCATTGGGCGGCGGGCACGTTAAAATTACGCGCCGTCTTGCGGAATACAACATTGCCAGTGGTATCGGCTTTCCATGCCTTGATGATGGCCAGATCAGCGAAAATGCCACGTTCCAGAATATAGTCCTGCGCCACGCCGCTGGCATCGGTAAAGCTTTTCACCTCTTTGCCCTCGGCCACCAAGGTGCCGACCCCGGTCTTGGTATAGAAGCCTGGGATGCCCGCCCCGCCTGCGCGCATGCGCTCGGCCAAGGTGCCTTGGGGGCAAAACTCTACCTCCAGCTCGCCAGCCAAATACTGACGCTCAAATTCCTTATTTTCACCGACATAGGACGATATCATCTTTTTGATCTGCCGTGTACGCAGCAGCTTGCCGAGGCCGACATTATCGATCCCGCAATTGTTGCTGGCGATGGTCAGGTTTTTCACGCCACTGGCGACAAGGGCGTCAATCAGCCGTTCGGGCATGCCGGATAGGCCAAAGCCACCACTGGCGATCAGCATGCCATCCTTAAGCAACCCATCAAGGGCGGCGCTGGCATCAGAATAAAGCTTTTTCATCAAGCCTCCACAAAGGGTGTTGCCGCTCCCAAGCTTACCCGATCTCCTTAGGGCAGTGGCACCTTTGTGTCATCCCAAAGCAATACGGCTTTGGGCTGGGCCTTTATCCTGCAGCAGTGCTAGGTGGCTGCGGAGCGATGTGCAAGACTGTCATTTGATCTGTATCATCGCGACTCGCTGCAAGAGCTGCTTTGCCGCACATAAGATTTCACTAAGTGCCTTGTCATTGGGAGTATGTGCGATGCGATCTATTCTGGTTCATGCTGAACGCGGCTCCGCTGGCACGGCGCGGATTGAAACGGGGCTTTCTCTGGCCCGGATGTCTGGTGGTCATGTCACCCTGCTGATTGATACACCGGTAATGCGCTATACCACGATTGATGCTTTGGGCGGGGCTAGCGTGGCAACAGAGGCCTTGCAGGACGCGGTGGCAGAAGACGATACCTTCGCCCAGGCCAGCAGCGCTCGCTTGCAGCGCGAAGATGTGCCCAGCACCGTTTTGCGGGCCGAGGTCGAACCGCTTGAGGCGCTCACGACGGCAGGCCGCTTGGCTGATGTGGTGATTGTTTCACGCGCGGATAATGTGGCGGCTGATTTGGCTGTGGCTGTGCGTTGCCCGGTTCTGGCGGTCAATGATGGCCACATCCTCACCTTTCCGCTCGATCGCGCTTGTATTGCTTGGGATGGCAGTGCCGAGGCTTCGATTGCACTGCGCGCTGCTGTGCCGCTTTTGCTGGGCTGCGCAGCGGTGACCGTGCTGACGATTGATAGCACCAAGGCTGATTGGCCCGATCTGGATGCCGTATCGTACCTCTCACGCCATGGCATTGCGGCTGACCTGCAAGTGCTGCCGCGGCTGGGCACGGTTGAGGAATCGCTGGCGCGCGAAGTGAAGGAGCGTAACTCCCAGCTGCTGGTCATGGGGGCTTTTGGTCACAGCCGGGTGCGTGAGTTCCTGTTTGGCGGCGTAACGCGCAGCTTCCTGAGCTATGAGGGCGCCCCACCGCTCCTGCTTAGCCATTAAGTAGCGGGTCGGGGCATGGGTTTGAGGGCGATTCGCCCTAACCACCCATCAGAAATTGCGCGCCGCACAATGCTGCAGTGCGGCATTTTCTTTATTTCGATCCGAATTTAGCCCTTTCCGCAACGGATGATTTTATAATAAAATAATGTAATTTATGAATTAATTTGGCAATTATCTCTATGGTTGCAATATCTGCAACAGTGCGCGCATTTTTCGCACTTGCACAAAAATGAGGGAAATCGCATTCAAATCCTGCCTTTCAGGCATCCTCTCCCAAAACTTTTTAAGGCCCGGCCGGCAACGTCCGGGCCCTTTTTTTGGTCTGA
>JBEGLE010000167.1:0-5728 GCA_041183725.1 Pseudomonadota bacterium
TCATAAAACAACCCCGCCCCCTGTGGGACAAAGGCGGCGGAAAACGGGCTGTTTCCAAAGCAGCACGAAACCGCGGGGTCACATTCCAGCCATCGCGGGCCAGCCTGATCGCAGGCCCAAACAGTCGCGCCCAAGCCAAGCGTCCCCCGGCGGCATGGGCCTTGGCCGCCAAGGCCAGATTGCCCGGGATGCCCACGCTGGTGCCGCCGGGCACGACTTCGCGAAACCCCATTGGCATGCCGTCTTTCCAGAACCACGTGCCATGGGCAGCGCGCGGCGCGGTTTCCCGGCCATCGATGGTGGTCACGCGGCCATGGGCATCGCTGGTAACAAAGAAGCCACCGCCCCCAATGCCAGAGCTTTGCGGCTCCACCACGCTCAGCGCCAGCATTGTCGCAATCGCCGCATCGGTGGCGCTACCCCCGGCGCGGAGCATCTCAGCCCCCGCCTCTGCCGCGCGCGGATCGGCGGCCGACACCATACCGCTGTTATAAAGCGCGGGCTGAACCGTGGCCGGCCGTTGGCGATGCACGGGCCGCGCATCGACGGGGCTGATGGCAATAAGGATGAGCGCAGCAAACGCCCAATTGCCGGTGTTATGGCGGTTGTTCATAAGCTGCGTAGCCTATGCAGTCCCCACGGCTTCAGCAATAGTGTTAAACCCATCACGGCGCATACATGCTTCCAGCCCTTGCACGATCGCTTGGGCAATCCCCGGGCCGTGATAGACCATGGCGCTGTAAAGCTGCACCAGACTGGCCCCGGCGCGGATACGCGCCCAAGCGTCTTCCGCCGTGGCAATGCCGCCCACCCCGATCAGCGGAATTTTTCCGCCGCTGGCCTGATGAAAATCGCGCAGCCGTTGCAGCGCCAGATTTTTCAGCGGCGCTCCGGAAAGCCCGCCCGCTTCATCCGCGTGGCCCGATTGCAAGGGCGGGCGGCTGATCGTGGTGTTCGAGACGATGATCGCATCCAAGCCATGTTTCATCACCGCGGCCACGATCCGCGCCGGGGCATCGGCATCCAGATCAGGGGCCACTTTCAGAAAAATTGGCGGCCAATCGGCTTGGCGGGCCTTGGCTACGGCGCTGAGCAGTTCTTCCAGTTCCTTGTCGCCTTGCAGGTCGCGCAGGCCGGGCGTGTTGGGCGAACTGATGTTGATGGTCAGGTAGTCAGCCACCCCGGCCATGGCCGAAAGGCCGGCCAAATAGTCAGCCACGCGGTCGGTTGTGTCCTTGTTTGCCCCCACATTGGCTCCGACAATCCCCTGCCGCACGCGCCGCGCCAGCCGCGCTTGCGCCGCGGCCAGACCGCCGTTGTTAAAACCCATGCGGTTGATCACCGCTTCATCTTCCACCAGCCGGAACAGGCGCGGCTTGGCATTGCCGGCTTGCGGACGGGGGGTGACGGTGCCAATTTCGACAAAGCCAAAGCCCAGACCCAGCATGGCGTCAGGCACTTCGGCATCTTTATCAAAACCGGGGGCCATGCCCAGCGGATTGGCAAAGGTCAGCCCCGCCACCGTGGTTGCCAGCGGGCCGGGCAGGGGCGGCTTGGCCGCAGGCTTCAGCCTAAGCCCGGCAATAGTCAAACGGTGGGCGCGTTCCGTATCCAATTGGAACACCAGCGGGCGAAGCAAAGTATAAAAAGACATCGCCCATCTCTATGCCATGGCCCGCCGCCGCTGTCGAATGGGCGGCATGCTTGCTCCCCATTGAACTATCGGCACACCGCGCCTAGGTGAACCGGATCGAATCAGTCTGATTTTTCTTCTGGAGTTTCTCCCATGCGCCTGTCCAGCATGGCCGACTATGCGGTTCTGACCATGTGCGCCGCCGCGCGCCATTGCGGCGGTGCGCGCGTGAACGCCGCGCAATTGGCGGCAGAGGCCCATCTGCCTGCGCCGACCGTGGAGAAACTGGTCAGCAAGCTGTCTGCGGCCGGCTTGCTCAAATCGGTGCGCGGGGCTGGCGGCGGGCTAAAGCTGGCGCGTCCGGCGGCGGCGATTTCGCTCGCCGATATAATTGAAGCGGTGGAAGGGCCGATTGCCCTCACATCCTGCCTAGAGGCCGTTCATGATTGCACGCTGGAAAGCGGCTGTTCGGTGCGCCCGCATTGGCCCGTGGTCAATCAGGCGCTGCGCGGGGCCTTGGCCCAAATCCCGCTAACCCGGCTGTCCCAGCCGCAGCATCAGGAACTTGCCGCATGAGCCAAGAGGCTGGCCTTAAGGATCAAGCCGCGCGCGATGCCGCCGATCGGGTTGCCGATTACGAGCATGGCTGGTCGGCAGATATCGAACAGGAATTCGCCCCCAAAGGGCTGTCTGAAGATACCGTGCGCTTTATTTCGGCGAAAAAGAACGAGCCGGAGTGGATGCTTGAATGGCGGCTCAAGGCCTATCGCCATTGGCTGACCATGCCGATGCCCGATTGGGCCAAGCTGAACATCGCCCCGATCGATTATCAGGATGCCTATTATTACGCCGCGCCCAAACAGAAAAAGGCGCTGTCATCGCTGGATGAAGTCGATCCTGAAATTCTGCGGGTCTATGAAAAGCTGGGCATCCCGCTGGAAGAGCAGAAAGTGCTCGCCGGCGTGGAAGGCGCGCGCAAGATTGCGGTTGATGCCGTGTTCGATAGCGTTTCCGTCGCCACCACCTTTCGCGAAGAGCTGAAAAAGGCGGGGGTGATCTTCCTGTCGATCAGCGAGGCGATCCGCGAATATCCCGATATGGTCAAGAAGTGGCTCGGCCGGATCGTGCCGGTGCACGATAACTTCTTTGCCGCGCTGAACTGCGCCGTCTTTTCCGATGGCACCTTTGTTTACATCCCAGAGGGCGTGCGCTGCCCGATGGAGCTTTCGACCTATTTCCGCATCAATGCCGAAAACACCGGGCAGTTTGAGCGCACCCTGATCATTGCGGATAAGGGTGCCTATGTGTCCTATCTCGAAGGCTGCACCGCGCCGCAGCGCGATGAAAACCAGTTGCATGCCGCCGTGGTGGAACTGGTGGCGCTGGATGATGCCGAGATCAAATATTCCACCGTGCAAAATTGGTACCCCGGCGATGCCGAAGGCAAGGGCGGGATCTATAATTTCGTCACCAAGCGCGCCCTCTGCCAAGGCAAGCGCAGCAAGGTCAGTTGGACTCAGGTGGAAACCGGATCAGCGGTAACGTGGAAATACCCGTCCTGCGTGCTGAATGGTGAAGATTCGGTCGGCGAATTTTATTCGGTGGCCGTCACCAACAATTACCAGCAGGCCGATACCGGCACCAAGATGATCCACAACGGGGCGCGCAGCCGCTCGACGATTATTTCCAAGGGTATCAGCGCGGGCAAAAGCAACAACACCTATCGCGGTCTGGTCCGCGTGGCGCCCACGGCCGAAGGCGTGCGCAATTTCACCCAGTGCGATTCACTGCTGCTGGGCGGCGATTGCGGCGCGCACACCGTGCCCTATATCGAAGTGAAGAACCCCTCGGCGCAAATCGAGCATGAGGCGACGACCAGCAAAATCTCGGACGATCAGCTGTTCTACGCCATGCAGCGCGGACTGGGTCAGGAAGAGGCTGTGGCGCTGATCGTCAACGGCTTCGCCAAAGAAGTGCTGCAACAATTGCCCATGGAATTCGCCGTTGAGGCGCAAAAGCTCTTGGGCATCAGTTTAGAAGGATCCGTGGGATGACCCGCAAAACATTGGGCATCAGCCGCGATACCGAAGCAACCAAAGCCAGTCGTTCGTGGGCGGTTACCGGGGTGCGGCTGGAACGGCTGAAAGAGCGCGCCCGCACCGAGCGCGCCAATCCCTCCGAAGCGCAGCGCCTGCTGTGGACCCGTCTGGCCAATGGCAAGCTGGGCAAGACCAAATTCCGTCAGCAGGCGGTTGTCGGATCGGCCGTGGTCGATTTCGCCAGCCCCTATCGCTGGATCGTGATCGAACTCACGGCGCCCGATGATAATCTGGAAGTCGCCGCGCTTCAGGATGGCAAGCTGGCCGATGCCGGCATCCGCGTGCTGCGCTTTACCGAGGCCGATGTGATCGACGACATCGAAGGGGTGCTGAACGTGATTCTTGAAGTGATTGAAACCCCCTTTGATCGCCGCCCCTCTACCGCTGCCGCCTTTATGGATAGCGCCGATTAACGGCGCCGCTTTGCCAACCAACGGAAAATCATCTGCCATGCTCGTAATTGATAATCTTCAGGCCACGGTTGCCGACAAGCCCATTCTCAAGGGCCTGTCGCTGACGATCAACGCGGGGGAAATCCACGCGATCATGGGGCCGAACGGGGCGGGTAAATCGACCCTGGGTTATACCTTGGGCGGCCGCCCGGGTTATGAAGTAATCGGCGGAACGGCCCTGCTAGATGGGCAGGATCTGCTGGCAATGGCCCCGCATGAACGCGCAGCGGCTGGCTTGTTTTTGGGCTTTCAATATCCGGTGGAAATCCCCGGCGTGTCGTTCGTTCAGTTCCTGCGCGAAAGCCTGAACGCCCAGCGCCACAGCCGCGGCGAAGCGCCGCTTTCGGGTGGCGAGTTCCTTAAGTTGGCGCGCGAAAAGGCGGGCCTGCTCAAGCTGGATATGGATATGCTTAAGCGCCCGGTGAATGTCGGCTTTTCGGGCGGCGAGAAAAAGCGCGCCGAAATGGTGCAGATGGGCATTCTTGATCCCAAGCTGGCGATTCTGGATGAGACGGACTCGGGCCTCGACATCGACGCCCTGCGCATCTGCGGCGAAGGCATCAACGCGATCATGCGCAAACCGGATAAGGCCGTGCTGCTGATCACCCATTACCAGCGGTTGCTTGACTATGTGAAACCTGATTTCGTCCACGTTCTGGCCGGTGGCCGGATCGTGCGCACCGGCGGGCCGGAACTGGCGCTGGAACTCGAAGAGCAGGGTTACGAGGCCGTGGCGGCGTGAGCGATTTAGCCGCCCTTCCCACCCATAAGGACGAGGCGTTCCGCTATGCGGACCTTGCCGCGCTGGCCGGTGTCTGGCCCGTGGCGCGCGAAGAGGTGCGGGTTGCCGCCGGGACCAGCGATGCCCTGACTGTGGTGCAGAACGCCACAGGCGGCGCGGCCGCGCGGCATCTGGTGATCACGCTTGAAGCCGGGGCCAGCTATGATCTGCGCATTCTTAACACCGGCGGCGCTTTCGGGCGGATCGCGGTTGATGTGCGGCTGGAAGCGGGGGCAAACTTTACGCTGGGCGCAGCGCAGCTTGGCGGCGGCGAACAGACGCTGGAGATTGTTACCGAAGTGGCGCACCTTGCCCCCGATGCTACCAGCCGTCAGGTGATCCGTTCGGTGCTGGCGGGCCAGGCCGTGGGGACCTATCTCGGCAAGGTTGCCGTGGCGCGCGGGGCCAATGGCACCGATGCCGGACAATCGGTGCGCGCCATGCTGCTCGATCGTACGGCCACGGCCAATGCCCGGCCGGAACTGGAAATCTATGCCGACGATGTCAAATGCGCCCATGGCTGCGCCGTGGGTGAACTTGATGCCAATGGCCTGTTCTACATGGCCTCGCGCGGACTGCCCCCGGCGCAGGCCAAGCGGCTGATGCTGCAAGCCTTCATCGCTGAAGCCTTTGTCGGCGCGGCAGAGGAAGAGGCGCTGAGCGCGGCGGCGGTAAGCGCATTGGAGGCCCTGCTATGAGCCTCTCCCCCACCCTTCTGAAGGCGCAGTTTCCCGGTCTGGCGGGGGGCTGGCACTATTTGGAT
>JBEGLE010000168.1:0-3495 GCA_041183725.1 Pseudomonadota bacterium
GTTCGGCGCTTTCTTTGCCGTGCAATTGCAGACCATCCAGTTGCGCGGCAGCAATAGCCTCTGCGATTTGATCATCCGTCGCGTCAACGAACAGGCCCACGCGGCTGATCTGCCCTGCCGCCCGCGCTGATAGGGCGGCGGCTTGTGGCAGCGTAACATTGCGCGGACTGGCCGGGAAAAAGACAAAGCCCGCATGATCAGCCCGCGCCGCTATTACGGCATCAAGCGCGGCGGGGGCGTTAATACCGCAAATCTTGATCGCTGGGGCAACCATGGCTGAAATTAGAGCGTCGCCTCAATCGCCCGCGCTGCGGCAACCGGATCATCGGCGCGGCTGATCGGGCGGCCGATCACCAACACAGACGCCCCCGAATCGCGGGCTTGGCGCGGCGTCACAATACGTTTTTGGTCACCCTGATGGCCATCGGCAGGGCGCAGACCGGGCACGACGAAATAGCCGTTCTTCCAGCGCTTATGCACTTCACCCACTTCGTGGCCCGAACAGACAATCCCATCCAAGCCAGCCTCTTGCGCCAGATCGGCTAGGCGCAAGACCTGATCCTGCGGCTGGCCAGCCACGCCCATGGCGGCAAGGTCTGATCCATCAAGGCTGGTCAACACGGTAACGGCAACCACCTTGGTATGTTCACCGGCGGCGGCCTTGGCATCTTCCATCATCGCCCGCCCACCTGCGGCATGAACCGTCACAATGGCCGGTTCCAGCATGTGGATGGCTTGCATGGCCGCTGCAACGGTGTTGGGGATGTCATGCAATTTCAAATCAAGGAAGATGGGCAGGCCAACATGGGCCATTTCATGCACCCCATGATGCCCGTGCGCGCAGAAGAATTCGAGGCCGAGCTTAAGCCCGCCAACATGGCCTCTGACCTTGCGAGCAAGATCAATCGCAGCATCAAGGCGGGGCACATCAAGGGCAAGATAGATCGGGTTCATGGGATTTCTGTCAATTATCAGAGGGTTCGAATTCGGCTGCGGTTTCAGCAAGATGGGTGGCAGAGAGCGAAGCCGACGCCGTGCTCGCGGCATTTTCCAAGGCATTGATCCGCCGCTTTAATTGCCAGCGCCCAGCCTTGGCCAAGATCCACATCGGCAGCAGTCCCAGCAAGAAGGCAATGACCACCACCGCAGGAAGCTTGGTTTCCCAAACCAGCCCTTCCCAGATTTTCACAGAAGTCGTGGTCCAGTTGGCCGCAGAAAACAGCAGCAAGCCAATGATCACAACGACCCAGATAATCGTTTTAACGGTTTTCATGGAGCCAAAGCCTCCTAGCCCGTGGTTCTTCGCCGTGATGCTAGGCGGGATGGGGCATAGAGTAAACCATGCCGCCCATAATCCTGCTTATGCGCCGAAAACGCGATCAAATATCGTGTCGATCGCCTTGAAATGGTAATCAAGGTTGAACTTGTCTTCCAATTCCTTGTCAGACAGCGCCGCCTTCACCTCTGGATCGGCTTTCAGCAGTTCCAGCAGGTTAAGCTGGCCATCCGATTCCCAAACCTTCATCGCATTGCGCTGCACCAGACGGTATGAGGCATCGCGCTCCAGCCCCGCTTGGGTCAGGGCCAGTAGCACACGCTGCGAGTGGACCAGGCCGCCCATGCGATCGAGGTTCTTTTGCATGCGTTCCGGATAGATCAGCAGCTTGTCGATCACCGCGGTGAGACGGGCGAGGGCGAAATCAAGGGTGATCGTCGCATCAGGGCCGATGAAGCGCTCCACCGACGAGTGCGAAATGTCGCGCTCGTGCCACAAGGCCACGTTTTCCAGCGCGGGGGTTACGGCAGAGCGGACCATGCGGGCCAAGCCGGTAAGGTTCTCGGTCAAGACCGGGTTGCGCTTGTGCGGCATGGCCGACGAGCCCTTTTGCCCCGGTGAGAAATATTCCTCAGCCTCTAGCACTTCGGTGCGTTGCAGGTGGCGCACTTCGATGGCCAAACGCTCAATCGAGCTGGCAATCACCCCCAAGGTGGCAAAGAACATGGCATGGCGATCACGCGGGATGACCTGGGTGGAAACCGGCTCTACCGCCAGACCCAGCTTGTCAGCTACATATTCTTCCACCGAGGGATCGATATTGGCGAAAGTGCCAACCGCGCCGGAAATGGCGCAGGTGGCAATTTCGGCGCGGGCGGCAACCAGACGGGTGCGGCAGCGGCTGAATTCGGCATAGGCTTCGGCCAGTTTCTTGCCGAACGTGGTTGGTTCGGCGTGGATGCCATGGCTGCGGCCGATAGTGGGGGTGTACTTATGCTCAAAAGCCCGGCGCTTGATCGCGGCGAGCAGGGCATCGATATCCTCCAGCAGCAGATCAGCCGCACGGGCCATTTGCACAGCCAGCGTGGTATCAAGCACGTCAGAACTGGTCATGCCCTGATGCATAAAGCGCGCCTCTGGGCCAACCTGCTTTGCGACCCAATCAAGGAAGGCGATCACATCGTGTTTGGTCACTGCCTCGATCGCATCGATTGCTGCAACGTCGATGGCCGGATTGGTTGCCCACCAATCCCACAGCGCCTTGGCTCCACTTTGCGGCACAACGCCCAGATCACCGAGCTTTTGCGTGGCATGCGCTTCGATCTCGAACCAGATCTTGTACCGGGCTTCCGGCTCCCAAATCGCAGTCATCGCGGGGCGGGCGTAACGGGGGACCATGTTCGACTCCTGTAAATACTGGCTGGCGCGCTAGGGGGCAGGGGCGCGGAAGGCAAGGGGGTAGTCTGCCGCGATGCTTAGGAAAGGGCGCTTCTTGTAATGACCCAGCGGATCGCCACATCACAGGCTTAGAGTGATAGGACCCGCGATAATGCAGCTCAGCCCACTGCCGACCTATTTTGTCTCACACGGCGGCGGCCCTTGGCCTTGGCTGGATGGCGCGGTGCGGCTTGCCTATCGGCAGCTTGAGCAATCCTTGCAAGCGATTCCCGATGCGATTGGCGGATTGCCGCGGGCGATACTGATGGTCACGGGCCATTGGGAAACAGAGGACTTCATGGTCTCGTCCAGCGCCAATCCGGGCATGGTTTATGACTATGGCGGCTTTCCGGAACACACTTATCACATCCGCTATTCGGCACCGGGCGATCCGGCCTTGGCGGAACAAGTGGTGGAACTGTTGCGCGAGGCAGGGATTGCGGCAAGCGCAGACCCTGAACGCGGGTTCGATCACGGCACGTTCTCGGTGATGCAGGTCATGCGGCCCGAGGCGGATATTCCGGTGGTGCAGCTTTCAGTGCGGCGGGATATGGACCCGGCGGCACATTTTGCAGCCGGCAAAGCACTGGCCCCACTGCGTGATCAAGGTGTGCTGATTATCGGCAGTGGCTTTTCCTATCACAACCTGCGGCTATGGGGCGCAGCGGCTAAGGAGCCGTCGGCGCTGTTCGATGCGTGGCTCCAGCAGACGCTGGTGGCGGCATCCCCAGCAGAGCGTGAGGCCTTGTTGTTAGGCTGGACCCAGGCCCCCGCCGCCCGGG
>JBEGLE010000169.1:0-2869 GCA_041183725.1 Pseudomonadota bacterium
CCTAGCGGGCCATAGACAAAGCCCATCACCGTCAGCGCCGCCGCCAGCGTGGCAAAGACCAGCCACGGCGATCCGGCGGCCAGACCGGGGCCAAACACAAAACCCAGCACGATAGTGGCCACCGCCCCGCTGGCCAGAACCCGGCGCGGCGATGTTTGGTCTGATCGGATCGCGGCAAGGACGATACCCAGCGCCAGAAAGCAATTGGCTGCCAATTGGATCGTCAGAAAGGTCTCCCGTGTGTAGCCCAGCCGCGCCGTGCCCGTGGACAGGGCATAGGCGGTGGACAGGTAGAACACGGCAAAACACGCAACCACGCCCGCTGTCCCCGCAAGCACTGCCCCCAAATGCTGCGATACCAGCCGCGCCAAGGGCACTGCCGGTGGTGGCGCCTTGGCCAAGGCTTCGCGGTAAGCGGGGGTTTCGGAAATCTTGAGCCGCACCCACAGGCCGATCCCAACCAGCAGCGCGCTGGCCAGAAACGGGATGCGCCAGCCCCAAGCGCGGAAATCGGCGTCGGTTAGGCCCAGACCCAGCAACAAAAACAGGCCATTGGCAGCCAGAAACCCAACGGGTGCGCCCAATTGCGGGGCGGCGCCAAAGCGGGATTCCCAGCCCTTTGGCGCATATTCCACCGCCAGCAGTGCCGCCCCGCCCCATTCGCCGCCAAGACCAAAACCCTGACCAAAGCGCAGGATGCACAGCAACAGCGGCGCCACCCAGCCGATCATGGCATAGGTCGGCAGAAAAGCGATCAGCAGAGTGGAAAGCCCCATCAGCAGCAGCGAGGCGACCAGAGTCGACTTGCGGCCAATCCGATCACCAAAATGGCCAAAGGCGATGGCCCCAACCGGACGGGCGATGAAGGCCAAGCCAAAGCTGAGAAAGGCCGCCATGGTCTGCGCGCTGGGTGATTCGGTGGGAAAAAACAGCGGCCCAAACACCAAGGCAGCCGCCGTGGCATAGACATAAAAATCATAAAACTCGACCGCCGTGCCTGTAAGCGCGGCGAAGAGAACACGGGAATGGGTGCGGATGGGTGATAGCATCCGCTTTCCTTGCGGACGAACAGGATGCGCGTCAACGCTGGCTGGCAATTGTCCCGCTCATCCTTATGCGCAGCCTCTTGCACCCTTAGGCAATGTTCCCTAGCTGTTCGCCGGTGTCAGAGCCTGTTCACCCCCCTATCGACCCGTCACAAGACCCGCTGATTGCCGGGCTGAACGATCCCCAGCGCGAAGCCGTGCTGACCACCGAAGGCCCGGTGCTGATGCTGGCCGGGGCGGGAACTGGCAAAACTGCGGCGCTGACCGCCCGGCTGGCCCATCTGGTTCGTTCACGCCGGGCATGGCCTAGCGAGATTCTCTGCGTCACCTTTACCAACCGCGCCGCGCGTGAAATGCGCGAGCGGGTGGGCCAGTTGATCGGGCCTGCGGTGGAAGGCATGCCGTGGCTGGGCACTTTTCACGCTATTGCCGCCAAACTGCTGCGCCGCCATGCCGAGCTGGTGGGCCTGCAAAGCAATTACACGATCATCGATACCGACGATCAGTTGCGCCTGATCAAGCAATTGATCCAAGCCGAAGGGATTGATGACAAACGCTGGCCCGCCAAACAATTGGCCGGCTGCATCGATCGCTGGAAGAACCGCGGACTGAATCCTGCCGACTTGGATGCCGGTGAGAATGAAAGCTATGGCAATGGCAAAGGGCAGCACTTCTATCGGCTGTACCAAGACCGCCTAAAGGCCCTGAACGCCTGCGATTTTGGCGATCTGCTGCTGCATATGCTTAACATCTTTCGCAGCCACCGTGATGTTCTGGAGCAATATCGCCAGCGCTTTAAATATATCTTGGTCGACGAATATCAGGATACCAATCAGGTGCAGTATTTCTGGCTGCGCCTGCTGGCGCAAGAACGCCGCAATATCTGCGTGGTGGGCGATGATGACCAATCCATCTATTCATGGAGAGGCGCAGAAGTTGCTAATATCCTTCGGTTTGAAAAGGATTTTCCTGGCGCAAAAGTGGTAAAGCTTGAACAGAATTATCGCTCTACCCCCGATATTCTCGGCGCGGCATCGGGCCTGATCGACGCCAACAGCCAGCGGCTGGGCAAGACCTTGTGGACCGAAACGGCTGGCGGCGACAAAGTACGCATTATCGGCATCTGGGATGGCCCCGAAGAGGCCCGCCGAATTGGTGAAGAGATTGAACGCCTGCGTTATGAAGGCGCGCCACTCGATCGGGTGGCGATCCTGGTTCGCGCCCAGTTCCAAACCCGTGAATTTGAAGATCGCTTCATAACTATCGGCCTTAACTATAAGATAGTAGGTGGTTTTCGTTTTTATGAACGGGCGGAAATTCGCGATGCTTTGGCCTATTTGCGGCTGATCGCCCAACCCGCCGACGATCTGGCTTTCGAACGCATCTACAACACGCCCAAGCGGGGACTTGGCGATAAGACGTTGGAAAAGCTGCATCGCCATGCCCGCGCGCGGGCTGTGCCGCTGAACATGGCCGCCATCGAACTCGTCGATACTGACGAATTGCCCGCCAAAGCGCGGGGCACCTTGCTGGCGCTGATGCGCGATGTGGGGCGCTGGCGTGATCTGGCGAAAACAGCCTCTCCGGCAGAACTGGTCCGCATCTTGCTGGATGAAAGCGGCTATACTGCAATGTTGCAGGCGGAACGCACGGCGGAATCCACGGGCCGGCTAGAAAACCTGTCAGAACTTGCCCGCGCCATGGAAGACTATGAAACGCTGGGCGATTTTCTGGAACACGTTAGCCTGGTGATGGATAATGACGCTGCCGACAATGTGGAAAAGGTCACGATTATGACCATGCACGCGGCAAAGGGGCTGGAA
>JBEGLE010000170.1:0-2755 GCA_041183725.1 Pseudomonadota bacterium
GGTGATCACTGCATCACAGCGCTGTTTGATAACCTTAAGGAATGGCTCAAAAAGATCTGGGTTCTGATCCGGACGGCCATCAGCAGGATTGCGCGCATGCAGATGAATAATCGCCGCTCCAGCCTCAGCCGCACCAATCGCGGCTTCGGCAATTTCCTCTGCTGTGATTGGCAGGTGTGGCGACATGCTGGGCGTGTGGATCGCCCCTGTTACCGCGCAACTGATGATTACCTTACCCTTGGCCAATTCCCGCTCCTAATATTCCCTTAAACTTCAGGGTATATTAGGAGAGACGGCGACGCAGCAGCCTTTCGCAAGATAGGCGGTTAGGACAAAATTCCAAACTGCCGAGCCCGGATTACCGCCTGCGGGCGGCGACGAACACCAAGCTTGTCATAGATCTGCTGCATATACCATTTCACCGTTCCTTCGGTCAGCCCCAGCCGGTCGCCAATTTCCCGATTTCGCAGGCCTCCGCTAACAAGGGTGAGGATTTCGACCTCCCGCAAGGATAAGCCACTACCAAGGCCATAGTCCTCATCTGGCACCTCCTCCATTTGCGGCTTGCCCTTAAGAACAGACACAAGTTTTGCAGCAAATTTATCGATGGGTGTATCGAGAACGGGTCCGCTACCATAAGCCTCAATCAACAGCGCCCCCACAGCTTCACCCTCATCAATAAACGGGCGAATCCAGCCACCGGGCTCAGCCAGCTCAACCGCCGCGCGCACAGAGCGGCGGGCCTCAGAGCGATTGCCGGCAAGAACCGCAATTTCGGCCAAGAGCAGCTCAAATGTCACCGCTGATCGGGTCGCCCCGCGCTTGCGAACAAAATCCAGCCAGCGTTTGGCAATCTTGCGCGAACGGACCAACCGGAAGCGGTGCATCTCTAGCCGCAACCACGCGATAGCCATCCACTCATTAAGGCGCGTGGGATTGAGTGTCGGTACTGGCTCGCCATCAAATTTTAAGTCGCTGGATAAGAACAACTGTTCCGCCTGTTCCAGATGCCCCAACTTTACCAGCATGCGGATTTGCTCTGAAATTACCAGAGCCCGCAACCTGTCCAACCCACATTCAATGGCGACTAGATGGGCCTCTTCCAGACCGGAAAGAGCACTGGCAAAATCGCCTTCAGCCGCAGCCAGCCGAGCCCGAACAAGGTAACCCGAGGCCAGTTGATCAACAAAACCCCACTGACGGATTGATGGCAAATAGCCCTCAACCAAGCGCGCCGCCTCTTCAAGCTCACCACATTCGTAGAGAATTTCGGCAAGGGGCAAAGCAGGCAATGCGGCAAGGCCCGAAACTTGGCCCTCAATTGCCATTGCCAACCTGTGCGCTTCAGTCAGAAATTGCCGTGCCATCGGCGTCTTCCCCTGCGCGACAAGCGTAGGGGCGACTGATGATTTAAGCGCGATCGAGGCAAAATCAGCGCCCGGACGGCCCAGTGCTTTGCGCAGTTCCGCCTCTAAGCGCAGCATATCGTGGAAATGATACAATTCACGCCGGGCAGACAAAAGCTGCGCCAGCAATGAGCAACTTAAATAGGGGTGATCATCGCCAAGATCATCAAGCAACAATTCAGATTGGCGCTCGACATAGACCATATTATCTCTAGCCGCTTCGAGCATTATCTGGCGATGGCGGACACGATAGCCCATCTGCTCTGCAGCATAATCATCAAGCGCGCCGCTTTCTAATTTAGATGCGATGGCGGCCTGAGCGGTTTCAATTAAACGTTCCGCTGATTTAAACGCCAGCCGCCGACTGCGGCGCCAAGACATTGCGAGCAACAAAGCCGGACGGGTTTGCAGCAAATCCCAGGAAAGGTCATTCGCCAGATCATCCAAGCGGTACAACAAGCCGCCATAAATCATCGGATCGGCAAGCAGTTCAAGCTGATCGGCAAGAAACTCTTTGTCACCGCTTTGAACCGCGTGATCGAGCGCCAATTGCAGATCGCCCGAGGTAGCGAAAAATCGGCTTGCGCGGCGATGAAGTTCGGCAGCGCGATCAGGCGCGCGCATCATCAATCGCCCAAACACCATTTCACGAAACAAAGTGTAATAGCGATACCGACTAAGCTCACGGTCAAGCTCCGCCAAGAAAAGGCCGCGCTCAAACACTTGCTCCAGCATGATCCGGGCATTTTCAGTATTAACCACAGCGGCACAAGCCGAAGGTGTCAATTCGCCAAGAATGGATGTGTCGATGATAAAATCACGCATATCCTGAGGCAGACCCTCGACAACCTCTTCATGGAAATAGGTGGCGAATTCGTGCCTGAGACCGGTTGCACCACCTCCCGATTCAAACCCCTCATCTTTATCGCGTTGCCAAGCGCCAGCTGCGAGAATTAAGCCGGCTGCCCAGCCTTGGGTATCCACCACTATGCGCTGAATGTCGGGAGCAGAAATTGCGCCTTGAACCTGTTGCTGGAATAAGCGGGCAGCCTCATCGGCATCAAAGGACAAATGGCGCACCCGCACTTCAAGTAAGTGCCCCAAGGAGCGCAAACGGGCCAAGTTGATGCCGCATTCTCCGCGCGCAGCAATCACCGTTGTGAGAGCATCGCGGGCACTTGCAATCAACTGCTCGATAAATGAACGGATGTTCTCAGCTAGCAGCTGGGCATCGTCGATAAACAGCACCGGCTTGGCACCCGTAACCGATGACAAGCTAGCAAGCCACGCCCTCTGATCATCCTCCAAAGACACATTAACGGCTGGCAAGCCTGCGGCAACCAAGGCAT
>JBEGLE010000171.1:0-5062 GCA_041183725.1 Pseudomonadota bacterium
CTCAAGGAGAGGGGCTTATTCGCAGTGCCCAAAGGCTTGGGTGGCGCACCATCCTTCGACAAGCTCAGGATGAGCGGGTGTTTTGCTGATGCTATTCTCTAAGACCGCTCATCCTGAGCCCGTCGAAGGATGCTAAGGTGACCTTAACCCCACCTGCAAAAAACCATTTTCCTACCGCACCCTGCTTGGGTTAACGGCTGCATCACAGGGGGCAACAAACCATGCCAATGAGGTGCCACCCGATGAAACATCCCACTGAAACCACCACTGCCCTCATCTGCCACTCAGCGCGGCCCAATCAGCGCACGTCGCGCACGGCTTTTGCCGATGGGCCGCCCGATGCCGATGATCCGCTGCTGGGCTTTGCGCCCTATGTGCACCGCGCGCCGCGCCGCAATTCGATTACGCCCGATCGCCAGCGCGCCTTTATTGCGGCTCTGGCGGCGACGGGTATCGTCACCCAAGCCGCGCGCAGCATTGGGGCGAGCCTTGAGGCGCTGTATAAATTGCGCAATCTACCCGGCGCGCACGGCTTTGCCGCGGCTTGGGAAGCGGCGATTGATCGGGGGGTGGCGCGGCTGGAAGACAGCGTACTGGAACGCGCCATTCAGGGAGAGGAACGCCCAGTGTGTCGCAATGGCGAAGTGGTGGCGACCTATACCCGCTATGACACCCATCTGGCGCTATTTCTGTTGCGCCAGCGCCGCAGCCAGCGCTTTGCCGTGTCATCATCCCACTATGGCAATCTGCGTCCCGGCCATCCGGTTTATGAAAAGCTGAAGAAGCAGTGGATGGATGAAACCTTTGAGGATGAGGAAACCATCCTGCAATCGATCAACGCCAAGTTAGACAAAATGCGCGCCAACGAACGCGCCGTGAGCGCCATGCTGGCCGAAGAGTCGCAAACGGCGCAAGCGGCGGATGGAGACGCGGGCGGGGATAGTGCGGCCTGATCGGCCTTGGCTGCGCGACATGCAGCCCCCTTTTATCCTTGCTGGGGCGGGCCATGAATGGCATTTGCAGCCCGCGTATCGGGACCACCCATAGCGCCTTCCATTCTCTATAAGGTTCCCATCGTGCTTTCCTTTCGCGCTGTTTTGCTTCCTGCTGTGCTGGCTGCCAGCATGACCCCCGCCTTGGCGCAAAGCGCGCCGCAGGGTTTTGCGGTGTCGGGCTCTGTGCGGCTGCGGTATGAGACGATTGATGGCCAAGGGCGCGCCGGGTTTAATGCCGGCGATGAATTGGTGAACCTGCGCAGCATTGCCCTGCTGACCTATACCCACGATGCCGTGAAGCTGGTGACCGAGGTATATGACAGCCGGGCCTGGGGCGGCACAATGAGAAGCGCGCTGACCACGGGTGAGGTCAACACCTTTGAACCCGTGCAGGCCTATGTGCAGGCCGATCTGGGCGGAAGCCTTGGCAAGGGCACAAAGGCCGTGGTTCAGGCGGGGCGCTTTACCGTGAACTTTGGCTCGCGCCGTTTGGTCGCCAGCGATGATTATCGCAACACCACCAATAGTTTCACCGGTCTGCGCGGCGATATGACTGCGCCGGGCGGGATCAGCGCCACTGCGATCTATGTGCTGCCGCAGACACGCCTGCCTGATGATGGCGCAGCCCTGCGCGATAATGCCACGGCGCTGGATAAAGAGAGCTTTGCCGCGGTGCTGTGGGGCGGGCTGATCGCCCACCGTGCCAAGGGCAGCCCTGTGCTGTCAGAGATCAGCTTCCTTCACTTTGGTGAACGCGATGCCCCCGGCCGCCCCAGCCGTGATCGTTCGCTGAACAATCTGGGGCTGCGGATCAACGCCGATCCGCGTCCCGGCCAGTTCGATTGGGGGGCCGAGGCAATCTATCAATGGGGGCAGACCAGCCTGACCGCCAGCAGCACCACCGCGCTTGTGCCCGTAAGAGCCACGTTCCTGCGGCTTCAGGCGGGCTATAGCTGGGCGGCGCCATGGACGCCCCACGTGCTGGTTGAACTGGATCGCGCGAGTGGTGCGGGCACGGGGCACACCTATAGCCGGTTTGATCCGCTGTTTGGCATGCGCCGCGCTGATTTGGGGCCAGCGGGGCTGTATAATGCCATTGGCCGCACGAACATTGCTTCACCGGGAGTAAGGTTGGAGCTGACACCTTCGAAACAGAACGACCTGTTTGTCGGCTATCGTTTGCTGTGGCTGGCCAATAGCCACGATGCTTTTTCGACTACCGGGGTAAAGGATGGCAGCGGCACTTCGGGCAGCTTCGCCGGACAACAGATCGACATGCGCTATCGCCACTGGCTGATACCCGCCAAAGTGCGCTTTGAAGCCGATGCCACCTATCTGGCGCGGGGCCGGTTCTTGCACCAAGCCCCCAATGGCCGCGCCCAAGATGTGCGCTATGTTTCGTTTAATGTAACCGGGTTTTACTGATCACGCCCTGCATTAGCGATTGAGATCATGCGCCAGTCGGCGCAAGGGGCCGCCTTCGTTTCGGAGTTTGATCGCGTGCAGGAATCTCCCCACATTGGCCGTGCATCTCTGGCCGCGCTAACGCTTGGCGCGATTGGCGTGGTTTATGGCGATATCGGCACCAGCCCGCTTTACGCCTTCCGTGAAGCCTTGGCCCAAACGGCGGCTGGGGGCATTGTGCGCGGTGAGATCATTGGCGTGCTGTCTTTGGCGCTGTGGGCGCTGATCATTGTCGTCACGCTGAAATATGTTCTGTTCCTTAGCCGGATGGACAACAACGGCGAAGGCGGGGTGCTCTCTCTGATGGCACTGGCCACCCGCGCCACTGCTGGGCGCTGGATAATCATTGCCCTGCTGGGGGCCACCGGAGCGGCGCTGTTTTATGGTGATGCGATCATCACCCCGGCGCTGTCGGTGCTTTCGGCGGTTGAGGGGTTAACCACCATTCCGGGGCTGGAGCATACCAGCAGTTCCGCCATTTTGGGGCTGACTGTGGACATCCTGATCATGCTCTTTGCCATTCAGGCGCGCGGCACCGCGAGTGTGGCGGGGCTATTTGGCCCCATCTGTGTCGTGTGGTTTATCGTGCTGGCCGCGCTGGGCCTTTGGCATATCGCCGATGCACCGTCGGTGCTGAGCGCGTTTAATCCGCTCAACGCCGTGTATTTCCTCACAAGTGAAGGGGTGGCCGGCCTGTTCGTGCTGGGCGCGGTGTTCCTGACCGTGACCGGGGCCGAAGCCCTGATCGCCGATATGGGCCACTTTGGCCGCAAGCCGATCCAGTTGGGCTGGCTGTGGTTTGTCTGGCCTTCGTTAACGCTCAACTATTTGGGACAGGGCGCAATGGCCCTGAAGGCGCTGGACTTAGCCAATGCGGCGGGCAAGCCGCTGGTCAATGCTGACTGGTTCTTCCTGATGGCCCCCGATGCCCTGCGCGCGCCGTTTGTGGTGCTGGCAACCATGGCGACAATTATCGCCAGCCAAGCGGTGATCACCGGTGCCTTTTCGCTCACCCATCAGGCGATCGCTTTGGGCCTGCTGCCGCGCATGACCATCCGCCAGACCTCGGCCGATCACATGGGGCAGATCTACATGCCCGGCGTCAATTGGCTGCTGCTAGCGGGGGTTCTGATGCTGGTCTTCGGCTTTGGCTCAAGCGCGGCAATGGCGGCGGCCTATGGCATTGCCGTAACCGGCACGATGGTGGTCACCACCTGTCTGGCTTTTATCATCGCGTGGAAGTTCTGGCGCTGGTCGCCGCTGTGGGCCGCTCTGCTGATCGCACCGTTTCTGGCGCTGGATCTGTTCTTTTTCGGCGCCAATATCCTGCGGGTGACCGAAGGCGGCTGGGTGCCCTTGATGGTCGCGGCGCTGGTCGGCATTGTCATCGTTACGTGGCTTAAGGGGCGCAAGGCAGCACAGACCCGCGCCAGCGAACAGGGCATTGTGCTTGCCGATCTGGTCAGCGCCCTGGCCGCCCGACCACCGGCCCGGATCGCCGGCACGGCGGTGTTCTTGGCGCAAGATCTGAACGTTGCCCCTTCGGCCCTGATGCACAACCTCAAACATAATCAGGCCCTGCATCGCTGCAACATCATCCTGAAGGTAGAAAGCGTTTCCACCCCCTATGTCGCGCCCGAGCGGCGGCTTGAGCTGGAACGACTGGATGATAGCTTTCTCAAGGTCCGGCTGGTCTATGGCTATATGGATACGATCGATGTTCCCAGCGATCTTGGGCGCAGCGCGGGCTTGCTTGATGGGCACGGCGGCACATCCTATTTCGTCGGGCGCAGCGTAATCCGCTTTGCCAGCAATCCGGTGATGCCGCGCTGGATGACAGTGCTTTACACCTTCCTGCATCGCAATGCGGCTGATCCCACTGCCTATTTCGCCATTCCGCCCAATCGCGTGGTGGAACTGGGCAGCCAGATAGAGCTGTAAGCGCGCCGTGCGGGCCGCACAAAGAATCGCGCAGGGTGACTAAGCAGACAGCGCAGCATTTCTTTCAGGACATCTGCATCAGTGCCAGAACTTCGCCCCCAATCTGCAGCTGTGGGCTTTGGAAATACTGATTTGAAGCCAATATATTAGGATAGTTCTGGGAATCGCAGCCATTTCCGCTTGGACCATTGGTACAATCTATTGCCATGCAAACATTGTAGTATGTATACCTAGGCAAAACCTCTAGGTCGTGCGCGATGAGAGGTGGAAAAACAAACCAGTGCAACACAGCGAGAACTGCGATGACGGAAATGTTAGAGACCCAAGACCTAGCCCTGCAGTATGCCATCGATGTTGTGACCGCCCACCTGAGCAACAATCAGGTTGAGGCCGATGATCTGCCCGACTTTATCCGCCAGATTTACAGCACCATCCAAACCTTGGATGGCAGCGCCGCGGCATCTTACGAAACGCCGGTTCCCGCCGTGCCGATCGAGGAATCGATCACCCATGAATATATCGTCTGCTTGGAAGACGGCAAACATCTGCGGATGCTCAAGCGCTATCTGATGGCGCAATATGGCATGACCCCGGCCGATTACCGCGCCAAGTGGGGCCTGCCGCAGGACTATCCGATGGCCGCCCCTGCCCTGACCGACCAG
>JBEGLE010000172.1:0-8805 GCA_041183725.1 Pseudomonadota bacterium
GAAGCGTTTGAAGGCGGTAGCGCCGAAGATGCCGCGATCGAACTGGGCGCTGGCCGTTTTATCCCCGGTTTTGAAGAACAACTGGTTGGCGTGAAGCTGGGCGACGAAAAGACCATTTCGGTCACTTTCCCGGCTGACTATCCGGCCGAGCACCTCAAGGGCAAAGCCGTGACCTTTGATGTCACAGTTAAGGCTGTGAAGGTTCCCGGCGAAGCCAAGATCGACGATGAATTTGCCAAGAGCCTGGGGCTGGAAAGCCTGGAAATGCTTCAGGGCCTGATGCGCGGCCAGCTTGAGCAGGAAACTGCCGGGCTTACCCGCACCCAGATGAAGCGCCAGTTGCTTGATCTGCTGGCTGCTGACAGCGATTTTGATGTGCCGCCCTCGATGGTTGAAGCCGAATTCCAGCAAATATGGGCGCAGCTGACCAACGAAGCACAGGGCGAAGACGATCCTGCCGCCGCGCTGAAGGAAATTGAAGCCGAGAAGGACGATTACCGTTCGATCGCCGTTCGCCGCGTGCGTCTGGGGCTGCTGCTCTCCGAAATCGGTCAGGCCAATGGCGTTGAAGTGAGCCAGCAGGAAATGAATATGCTGGTGAACCAAGCCGCGCAGCAATACCGCGCCGAAGATCGTCAGCGTTTCTTTGAATATATCCAGTCTGAACCGCTTGCCGCCGCCCAGCTGCGTGCTCCGCTGTATGAAGACAAGGTTGTCGACTTCCTGTTCGATAAGGCTGAGGTTGCGGAAAAGACCGTGACCAAGGAAGAGCTGCAGGCCGCGATTGAAGCGGAAGATGTTGCTCCAGCCAAGGCTGCAAAAAAGCCTGCTGCGAAAAAGGCACCGGCCAAGAAGGCTGCTGAAGCCGCTCCGGCCGCAGAGAAGCCTGCCGCCAAAAAGGCCGCAGTGAAAAAGGAAGCAGCACCCAAGGCTGCGGCTGAAAAGAAGCCCGCTGCCAAGAAGGCTGCACCGAAAAAGTAAGCTCCGGTTCCAGCCGGAAAGCGCAAAGGGCGCGCCACATGGCGCGCCCTTTTTCGTTTTTCGGCCAGCATGGAGTGAATTTTCCACTGCGAAGCGCAGTTGTTAACCCGCTTTTCCTATATGTTTGGGGTAATTGCCCTTGAACATCGGCCGTTCAGTCGCGAGATAGACGGTTCAACCACGTGAGGATTGTCATGCTCGACCTGTTCGGCGCTTCAAATGCCCAAGGAAAGTTTTCCTATGATCCCATTACCGGCGCTTTGGTGCCGATGGTGGTTGAGCAGACCAGCCGCGGTGAGCGCAGCTTTGATATCTATTCCCGCCTGCTGCGGGAACGGATTGTCTTCATCACCGGCGAAGTAGAGGACCACATGGCCTCATTGATCGTCGCGCAGTTGCTGTTTCTGGAAAGCGAGAACCCGTCCAAGGATATCTCGATGTACATCAATTCGCCGGGCGGCGTGGTGACTGCGGGTCTCGCGATCCATGATACCATGCAATATATTCGCCCCCGCGTTTCCACGGTGTGCATCGGCCAAGCCTGTTCGATGGGTTCGTTCCTGCTGGCAGCGGGTGAACCGGGTATGCGGATTGCTTTGCCCAGTGCCCGGATCATGATCCACCAGCCTTCGGGCGGCGCGCGTGGTATGGCCAGCGATATTGAAATTCAGGCCCGCGAAATCCTCCGTCTGCGCAAGCGGCTTAACGAATGCTATGCCAAATATACCGGCAAGACGCTTAAGGCGATCGAAGACGCGGTTGATCGTGACACCTGGCTGGATGCTGACGAAGCGTTGGAATTCGGCTTGGTCGACAAGGTTTTTGCAGTCCGGCCAGAAACCGATACGGTGGGCGAGGCCACCGGTTCGGGCGGTGCGCCGGAGTAAATCTGGCCTTGCTTCTGCCTTTGTCCCTAGGTTTTCAGACCTTGGCAAGCATCGTTTGCGATAAGGCGGGATTGATTCTGTGTGCCGCCGGGCTAGACTTGGCGAATCTCCCCTCTGGGAGCGAATGGGAAAAGAATGACGAAACTCAGCGGATCTGACGCCAAGAGCACACTTTACTGCAGCTTCTGCGGGAAGTCGCAGCACGAAGTGCGCAAGCTGATTGCCGGCCCCACGGTGTTCATCTGCGATGAATGCGTGGAACTGTGCAACGATATCATTCGCGAAGAAACCAAAGCCGGTATCGCGGGCAAGAAAGATGGCGGCGTACCTTCGCCGCGCGATATCTTTGAAACTCTGAACGATTATGTGATCGGCCAAGATCGCGCCAAGCGCGTGCTGTCAGTGGCGGTGCATAACCATTACAAGCGGCTTAAACACAGCGGCAAGGGCGGTGATGTTGAGCTGCAAAAGTCCAACATCCTGCTGGTCGGCCCCACCGGTTCGGGCAAGACCCTGCTGGCGCAAACCTTGGCCAAGACCTTTGACGTGCCCTTTACCATGGCCGATGCCACCACCCTGACCGAAGCCGGTTATGTGGGTGAGGATGTCGAGAACATTATCCTTAAGCTGCTGCAAGCCAGCGACTATAATGTTGAAAAGGCACAGCACGGCATCGTCTATATCGACGAAATCGACAAGATCAGCCGCAAGGCAGAGAATCCTTCAATTACCCGCGACGTTTCGGGTGAAGGCGTGCAGCAGGCATTGCTGAAGCTGATGGAGGGCACCACGGCCTCGGTTCCGCCGCAGGGTGGGCGCAAGCATCCGCAGCAGGAATTCCTGCAGGTCGACACCACCAACATCCTGTTCATTTGCGGTGGCGCCTTTGCCGGCCTGGAAAAGATCATTTCGGATCGTCTGCAAAAGCGCTCGATCGGCTTTGGCGCCCATGTCGCTGATCCGGATAAGCGCAAGGTTGGCGAATTGCTGCAAAAGGCAGAGCCGGAAGACTTGCTCAAATTCGGCTTGATCCCGGAATTTGTTGGCCGTCTGCCCGTGATCGCCACGCTGGAAGATCTGGATGTCGAAGCGCTGGTCAAGATCCTGCGCGAGCCAAAGAACGCGCTGGTCAAGCAATATGCCAAGCTGTTCGATCTGGAAGATGTGCAGTTAACCTTCACCGACGATGCACTGGAAACGATCGCGAAAAAGGCGATAGAGCGCAAAACCGGCGCGCGCGGTCTGCGCTCGATCGTCGAGGGCATCCTGCTCGACACCATGTTCGACATCCCGACCGAAAGCGACATCGCCGAAGTTGTGATCGACAAGGACGTGGTCGATGGCCGCAAAGATCCGGTGCGGGTGCTGAAGGGCAAGGAAGAAGCGGCTTAAACCCTGCCGCGCCGCGAAAGTTCTGCCAGCCGGGCTAAACGCTCTGCCGGCAGAAGTTCCCGGAAATCATAGGCTTGAGCAAAGGCTGGAATGGCCTCGCTCAGGGCAACCCAAGGCATTTTTTCCGCAACATAGATTGCGGCGTCGGGTGTAAAGGCGCTGCTATCGTCCAAAGTCCCAACGCGCAGGCCCATGCCATGGCGCCCCATGCGGGCGTAATGGCTCCACAGGGCCGTGCCGCAGGTGGCGCAGCGGACAATAATATGCGGGCCGCCACTGCCGCCAACCAGCGTGTTTTCTGATAGATCCCCCGATAGCACGGTGATACGCTCTGCCTCGAAGAAGGCATTGACCACGGACGTTGATCCGGTCTGCTTCTGGCATTGGCTGCAATGGCAATTGTTCACAAAAATCGGTTCACCGGACACGCTATAGCGCACTTGGCCGCACCCGCAGCCGCCCTCTCGGATCGTTTCTGTCATGCCCGTCTCCTGCCGATTGATCAGGGGCTAGCTTGCCAGCCTGCGCAATCGGCGTCTAGTTTTTGCGCCTAAACCACCGCATCGCTTTCCAGTGTGCAGCCGTTGGCAGCACTGGTTTCAATCTGGATCGTCGCGTGGCCAATGGCAAAGTGGTGCTCCAGATCCTGCGCCAGATCATGCAAGAACGCATCACCCGGATGGCCGCCTGGCATCACCAGATGGGCGGTCAGCGCGGTTTCGGTGGTGCTGATCGGCCAGATATGCAGATCGTGAAGCGCTGCCACGTGGGGTCGGCTGGCAAGAAACTGTCGCACCGCGCCATGATCAACCCCATTGGGAACCCCGTGCAGTCCCAAGCGCAGGGCGGAGCCAAACAGATCCCATGTGCTCCAACCGATCACCGCCAGAACCAGCAGGCTGGTAAGGGGGTCAATCCACGTCCAGCCGGTGCGCAGGATGAGAAAGCCGGAAAAGACCACGGCGGCCGAAACCGCGGCATCCCCTGCCATGTGCAGGAAAGCACCGCGAATATTGATGTCATGATGCCGTCCGCGCATGAACAGAATTGCGGTGAGGGTGTTCACCGCAATGCCGATCGCCGCCACCGCCATCACGGTCTGACCGGCAACGGGTTGGGGGATGAAGAAGTGGCGGATTGTCTCTGCGCCGATGGCCCCGATGGCGGCGATGAGCAGGGCGGAATTGGCCAAGGCGGCCAGAATTGATGAGCTTTTTAAGCCATAGGTAAAGCGCCCCGATGGCGGGCGGGCGGCAAGGCTGGCGGCGCTCCAGGCAATCAGCAGGCCCAAGACGTCAGACAGGTTGTGCCCCGCATCAGCGACCAGCGCCATCGAATGGGCGGCCAAGCCATAACCCGCCTCAATCGCAACAAAGGCCGCATTCAACACCACGCCAATGGCAAAAGCCCGACCATGCCCACGCGGGGGCGGGCCGTGGTGATGGGCCCCATGCCCATGATGATGGCCATGCCCGTGGTGATGACCCTGATCGTGGTGATGCGTGTGCAAAATAAGCTCCCTTGGCCCCACTGTTGCAGATTTGCCGCAGTGCAGCAACAAACGCCTTGGCTAGATGTGTGGGAAGGTTTCATTTGTTACGATGCTATCGGTTTTTCCCTAATAAAACGACTTGAAAATCACTGTGATTGAAATAGTATTACAAACATTACCCGTGGAAACTCCTTATAGTGGAAAGTGTCACAAGACTGTCGCCATAGGGTGTTTTGATGATCCCTAGCTACGGCTAAAGCACCATCACGATTGGTCCGTCATTTTGATTCGGCGGGCATGGTCTAAAACTTCCTCCCTTTGGGGCAAACGGGGTCAAACACATGCAGTTCAAGACATTCCTTACCGCCAGCGCGGCCAGCCTTTCGCTTGCTGTTTGCTTGGCGACGCCAGCCATGGCGCAATCGACCGGTACGCAAGAGTTCGACAAGGAAATCATCGTCAAGGGCGGTCGCCTCACCATCCAACAGGTTGGTGGCATTGCCTTGCCCGACACCTCGAAGGCTAAGGCGGTTCTGACCTCTGAAAACATCTCGCGCCAGAATCCCGGCCAGACGGTTTTGGATGCGGTTAACCAGATCCCCGGTGTCAGCTTCCAGAACAACGATGCCTATGGCTCGGCTGGCGGCACGCTGAACATCCGTGGCTTCGATTCAACCCGCATCAGCCTGACGCTGGACGGCAGCCCGCTGAACGATTCGGGCAACTATGCAATCTATTCGAACCAGCAGGTTGATCCGGAACTGATCGAACAGGTTAACGTCAACCTTGGCACCACCGATGTTGATAGCCCCACGGCTTCGGCAGCAGGCGGCACGGTTAACCTGCGCACCAAGACCCCCGATCATGATTTCGGCGTGCTGGTTTCTGCATCGGCCGGTGAATTCAACTTCTCACGCGCTTTCGCCAAGGTTGAAACTGGCGATCTGACCGCTGGTGGCATCCGCGGCTGGATTTCGGCTAGCCAAGCCAAGAACAACATTCCGTTCAACAATTACGGCAAGATCAACAAGCAGCAGTACAATGCCAAGCTGTATGTACCGCTGGGTGGCAGTGATTTCATCACTATCTCTGGTCACTTTAACCAGAACCGAAACAACTTCTTCGGTTCGGTGCCGCTGCGCACGGATCTGGTTCAGAGCCTGACCAATTCGGCGGTCCGTATCGTTGGCCCGAACAGCTCTAACCGCTTTCCGCTGACCAATGCTGAGCGCTTCTATGCGATCAACAGCCCCTGCGTACTCACCACGGGCGTCAATGGCGTTGCTGATGCTGTGGCAGCGGCTCCGGCTAACCAAGCTGGTTGCGGCACCGATTTCGATCGTCGCTATAACCCTTCAAACACCGGCAACATCCGCCTTAGCGGCCGTTTCGGTCTGTCGGACTCGCTCGTCCTGACAGTTGATCCCAGCTATCAGTACGTTAAGGCCAATGGCGGCGGCACCACGTCGGCCAAGGAAGGCCTGAAGGATATCGATCCGGGCTCAGGCGTAACCAACGTTGCCGGTTACTGGGGCGGCACGGCCTATTTTGGCCGCGACATCAATGGTGACGGTGATGCGCTGGATACAGTAACCGTTCTGGCTCCCAGCCAGACCCAAACCACCCGCTTTGGGGTGTCCACCAGCCTGCGCTGGGAAATTGACCCCAGCAACACCATTCGTGTTGCCTATACTTGGGATCACGCCCGCCACCGCCAGACCGGCGAAGTAGGGCTGGTTGCTATCAATGGCGAACCGTTGGATGTGTTCCCGGTTAATGCTGGCAGCGCGCTGAAGAGCGTGAACGGCTCACTGCTCGAAAAGCGTGATCGTCTATCTTACGCCATTCTGAACAAGTTCGCTGCGGAATATCGCGGTGAATTCCTCGACAACAAGCTGGTGGTGAACATTGGCGCTTCGATGCCGTTCTTCACCCGCGATCTGACCAACTACTGCGAAACATCATCGGCAGGTGGTTTTGTCGAGTGCTCGGGCCGCAACGCCACGATCTCAGCGCAGGCTGAAGCCCTGAACCCCTATAGCTTTAACAGCACCACCGGTGTTGTGACTGGCTGGGCGCCGGCACAACAGCGCGTGCTTAAGTACAAGAAGTTCCTACCGAGCCTGGGCTTTGTTTATAAGGCCACTGACAATGTCAGCGTCTTTGCCGACTATTCGAAGAATATCTCGGTTCCCGGCACCGACAGCCTGTATAACTCGTTCTACTTCCCGCTCGGCACGGTTCAGGCAACCCCAGTTGCTGAAACCACCGATAACTTCGATGCCGGCGTGCGCTATCGTTCGGGTATCATCCAGGCCGAAGTTTCTGGTTTCTACAACCAGTACCACAACCGTCTGGCCAGCGCCTATGATCCGGATCTGGACACCACGGTTATCCGTAACCTGGGTTCGGTGAAGAAGTACGGCATCGATGGCTCGATCTCGGCACAGGTTCTGCCGCAGGTTCAGGTTTACCTGTTCGGCAGCGTGATGAAGTCAGAAATCAAGGACAACATCGCGATCGGCAAGAACACCGATCTGACCACGATCTATGCCCTGACCGCTGGCAAGCGCGAATCTGGTGCGCCGAAGTACACCTTCGGTGCACAGATCCGCGGTACGCTGGGTCCGTTGGAACTGGGTCTTACCGCCAAGCGCACGGGTGAACGTTTCATCACCGATACCAATGATGCGATCTATATCGGTTCGTTCATCCCATCGGGTGCCAAGGCTTGCTCAAGCGCAACAGCTTGCGTCACCCCGACCGCACCGGCCACGCCAACCCAGATCTACAGCGCTACGGCTCCGGCCTACTGGCTGGTTAATCTGGATGCGCGTTTCAACCTCAAGGCGATTGGCTTGAGCGACAAGAGCTACTTCCAGCTCAACGTCTATAACCTGTTCGATCAGCTCTATGTTGGTGGTTTCAGCAGCGCGCTGATCCAGGCTAACACCTTCAGCAAGACCACGGGTCTGTCTGCCTATGGTAACCCGACCACGGCCCAGATCGGTGCACCGCGCACGATCAGCGGCACGGTTGTCTTCGCGTTCTGATCACAGCCTAGACCAAACAAAAAGGGGGAGCGGCACTGCGGTGTCGCTCCCCTTTTTCGTTATGGCCGCAGCGCGTTTGTCTCGGGGTTAATCAATCATAGACGCAATCGTCGTAGCCAGAGCCTTTGACCACCGTGCTGCGCGCGGCAATAGCATTGCCGTGGCGGCGGGTGGCGCCGCTGACGCTAACAACCTCGCGCTTTTTCGGCGCAGGCAAGGCGGCGGCGATGCGGGCGGCTTCCACCGTGGTCAGTCGGGCGGCGGAATGGTGGTAATAACGCTGGGCCCCAGCCTCTGCCCCATAGGTGCCAATGCCGGTTTCCGCGACATTGAGGTACACCTCCATAATCCGCCGTTTACCCCAGATCGTTTCGATCAGCACGGTGAACCAAGCCTCTAACCCTTTGCGGACATAGCCGCCGCCTTGCCAGAGAAACACGTTTTTGGCGGTTTGCTGGCTTATGGTCGATCCACCCCGGATGTGGCCACCCCGCTGGTTGCGTTCCCATGCTTGTTGCATGGCCGCAAAATCAAAGCCGGGATGGGTGCAGAATTTGCCATCTTCGCTGGCGATCACGGCGGCCACCATATTGCGATCAATGCGCGAAAGCGGTGTCCACGCTTTGGTCACGCCGTTTTCATCCATTACCATGGTCGCGGTGATCGGCACGGGAAGCCATTTGTACGCCACCACCAGAACCAGACTGAGGGTAACAAACCACAAAGTTAGCCGGGTGATCCACCATGCTGTGCGAAACAGGAAGCCACGGTTGCGGGCCGGGCGGGGCAGACGAGGGAGGCGCGGTTTTCGGGTCATAGGGTGCAGGCTAACCCGGCTAGCCCGGCAATAGCAATATCAGTAGGAAATACGGTTGCCCGACCGCGCCTGTGGCAGGGCGGCCGGGTAACCCAAGCAGGATCAGGCTGCGGGCAGCAGGTGCTGTTCGTTGGCGATCCGCATCATGGCCTGTTGCAGCTTTTCAAAGGCGCGCACTTCGAT
>JBEGLE010000173.1:0-9524 GCA_041183725.1 Pseudomonadota bacterium
GATCCTGTTACAAAGGTCTTGTTGGCCAGGCGTTTGGCCTGACCGCTGCAACCCATGCGGCCGTCTTTACCGTTTCGCTCGGTCAATAGGCATGATCGGTTTGGTTATAACCCGGGGCTACAGCGTCACCATATCTTGCCCGTGCAAATGCTGACTATTGCGGGATTTACCAGATTTCTTAAGGTCATCGGCCGGCAGCGGATCGGCTTTGATGATTTCCGCCACAACGGTCTGTTGCTACCAGCCAGCGAGAAGGCATCTGTGATGATGGGCCTGCCGCTCCACCGGGGGCCACATCGCATTTACAATGCCGTGGTGATCGAACGGGTGGGGCAGATCGAACGGGATTGGGCCCGGAAGCACGGGCGCAACCCGGATCAGGCCGCAGTGGATGCCCTTTTCCGTCTGCGTTTGTTGCAAGCTGCGCTTCGCCGCCGTTTGCTAGATCCGCGGGGGCGGCGTTTTGCGCTCAACCATGCTGACCCAGCGGTAAACCATCCAGACTATGGCGAACTGGATGCTATGGCCGATATGCTGTGGATGCAAACGGCGGTGGGTTAGCCGGGGTAGGGGCTGGACGTGATGCCGAGCGCAGCCTTAGCCGCGGCATATTCTGCGGCGAATTGATCGACACGTTCAGCCACGGATTGCACCTTTGTGATCACCCCGATTCCTTGGCCTGCGCCCCAGATGTCTTTCCATGCCTTGGCTGATGAAATGGCCTCTAGGCCAAAATCCATCGCTGAGGGGTCGCTTCCCGGCAAATGGTCAGGATCTAGTCCCGCCGCGAGGATCGAACTGCGCAGATAATTGCCATGCACCCCGGTGAACAGGTTGGAATAGACAATATCAGCGGCGCCAGCCTCAGTAATGGCTTGTTTATAGGCTGGTACAGCGTTGGCTTCGTGGGTGGCGATCCAAGGGCTGCCAATATAGGCAAAATCTGCTCCCAATGCCTGCGCAGCCAAAATAGACCGGCCGCAGGCAATCGTGCCGGACAATGCCAGAAGCCCAGAAAACCAACTGCGGATTTCCTGAATAAGCGCAAAGGGTGATTGCGTGCCAGCATGGCCACCAGCCCCCGCTGCCACGGCGATCAGGCCATCAGCGCCCTTATCAATCGCTTTATGAGCAAAAGTATTGTCGATCACATCATGCAGCGTGATGCCGCCCCAACTGCGCACCGCGCTATAGACATCCTCTCGCGCACCCAAGGAAGATATAACCAGCGGCACCGCCCACTTGCGGCAAATCTCAATATCTTCTTCTAATCGCGCATTGCTGTTATGAACGATCAAATTCACCCCAAACGGAGCTGCAGGCCGATCAGGGTTGGCTTGGTTATAGCTTGCCAGTTCTTCGGTGATGCGATGCAGCCATTCATCAAGCTGGCTGATTGGGCGGGCATTCAGTGTGGGGAAAGTGCCGATAATACCAGCCTTGCACTGGGCCAAGACCATATCCGGGCCAGAGATGATGAATAGCGGTGAGCCGATAACCGGCAACCGCAAGTGCTGGAAAAACGAAGGTAAAGCCATGCCGTATTGGTAGTGCAAACCTCATCTCAAGTCGAGCGGTGAGATGTTGTCTGTGTTTGGGCAACGCGCAGCGCAACGGTTGCAGGCTGCCCAATGCAGTTAGGCTATCGCATTAGCAGCGCTGAGAACCGCACGGACGCTGGCGGTGCCAACGTCTTCGTCGATGCCAACGCCCCATACGGTTTGGCCATCAGGTGTAACGCATTCGACATAGGCTGCGGCGCGGGCATCGGAGCCAGCGCCCATGGCGTGTTCGGTATAGTCGCGCACTTCCAGATGGACGCCAAAGGTTTCAGCCAAAGTGGTGCAAACGGATGAAATAAGACCATTACCACGGCCGGATACCGATTGCTCTTTGCCATCCACACCAATCTTACCGGCGAACAGGCGAGCGCCATCAGGGCCTTTGCTTTCTTCCCAGTCAACAAGCTGGAAATGCTGCGGCCCGTGCAGGCGATAGACGCGCTGGAACACGCTCCAGATATCATCGGCATAAAGCTCGCGACCCAATTCATCTGCCAGTTCCTGAACATGGCGGCTGAAATGGGGTTGCATACGCTTGGGCAGTTTCAGCCCCTGATCCTGTTCGATAACCCAAGCAAAACCGCCCTTGCCGGATTGCGAATTGACGCGGATCACCGCTTCATAATTGCGGCCCAGATCGGCGGGATCAATTGGCAGATAGGGGACGGACCAGACCTGATCGTTGCGCTTTTCCTGCGCGGCAAAGCCTTTTTTGATTGCGTCTTGGTGGCTGCCGGAAAAGGCGGTGAAGACCAGTTCGCCGCCATAGGGATGGCGCGCCGGCACAGGCAATTGGTTGCAGTATTCCACTGTCTGGATCACTTCATCAATGTCTGAGAAGTCCAGTTCTGGGTTAACCCCTTGGGTGTAAAGATTGAGCGCCACGGTAACCAAGCAGCAATTGCCCGTGCGTTCACCGTTGCCAAACAGGCACCCTTCAACCCGGTCTGCCCCAGCCATCAGGCCCAGTTCGGCCGCCGCCACGCCGGTCCCGCGATCGTTGTGGGTGTGAAGCGAGATCACCGCGCTTTCGCGGTTGGGCAGGTTGCGGCAGAAGTATTCAATCTGATCGGCATAGATGTTCGGGGTTGCCGCTTCGACCGTGGCCGGCAGATTAAGGATAATTGGCTTTTCCGGCGTTGGCTGCAGAACCTGCATCACCGCTTCACAGCATTCGATCGAAAAATCGACTTCGGCGGTAGAGAAGGTTTCCGGCGAATATTCAAAATGCCATTCGGTCTGCGGAAAACGGGCGGCCTGATCACGCAGATATTTGGCCCCGTTGATAGCGATTTCGCGAATGTCAGCCTTTTCCATGCCGAACACGACTTGCCGCCACAGCGGCGAGACCGCGTTGTAAACGTGGACAATCGCGGCATGTACCCCGGCCAAGCTTTCAAAAGAGGTTTTGATCAGGTCTTCGCGTGATTGGGTCAGAACCTGCACCAGCACGTCTTGCGGGATGCGGTTGTCGTCTACCAGTCCGCGGATGAAATCAAATTCGGTGGCCCCGGCAGAGGGGAATCCCACCTCTATTTCCTTGAGCCCCACCTTTAGCAGCAGATCAAAAAAGCGGCTTTTCTTTTCAGCCCCCATTGGGTCGATCAGCGATTGGTTGCCATCGCGAAGATCGGTTGAGAGCCAGCGCGGAGCCTGCGTGATCGTGCGGCTTGGCCATTGGCGGTCGGGCAGATTGATTTGGGGAAAGGCACGGTACTTAACCGAAGGGTCGGTGAGCATGGTCATGATGAAATCTCGGATGCTGGGAATGCGACGTTTGGCTGCTTCAGGTCCCCTGGGCGCCACCCGCATCGAAAAGTCGATGCGTCAGCTCACGCCCAAGGGCGGATAAGTCGCAGGGTAAGGCCTAGCAAGCGGGTCATGACCAATCCTATGGCCATTGGTGGCAAGCTTGTAAAGAGGGCAGGCGGCGCCTCACCCGATATGCAAAGCCCGGCCGCACCGTGAAAAGTGCGGCCGGGCCATGAATGCATATTGCAGTGCTTGATTAGTTCTTCGACTTATCAACCAAGGCATTGGCACCAATCCACGGCATCATGGCGCGCAGCTTGGAACCCGTTTCTTCGATCGGGTGGCGCTTGGCAGCAAGGCGTGAAGCCTTCAGTTCTGGTTGGCCAGCGCGGTTATCCAGCACGAAGTCCTTCACAAAGCGGCCCGACTGGATGTCAGCGAGAACGCGCTTCATTTCCTTCTTGGTTTCTTCGGTGATGATGCGCGGGCCGGTCTTGATATCGCCGTATTCAGCGGTGTTCGAGATCGAATACCGCATGTTGGCGATGCCGCCTTCGTACATCAGATCAACGATCAGCTTCAGTTCGTGCAGGCATTCGAAATAGGCCATTTCCGGCGCATAACCGGCTTCAACCAGGGTTTCGAAACCAGCCTGAACCAGAGCGGTCGCACCGCCGCACAGCACGGCTTGTTCGCCGAACAGATCGGTTTCGCATTCTTCGCGGAAGTTTGTTTCGATGATACCCGAGCGACCACCACCGACGCCCGACGCATAGGCGAGGGCAACGTCATGGGCATTGCCCGTGGCGTCCTGATGAACAGCGATCAGGCAGGGCACGCCGCCACCACGCTGATATTCGCTACGCACGGTGTGGCCGGGGCCCTTGGGGGCGATCATGATCACGTCGATATCGGCGCGTGGTTCAATCAGGCCAAAGTGGATGTTCAGGCCATGGGCAAAAGCCAGAGCCGCGCCGGGCTTAAGGTTAGCGTGGATGTCTTCGGCATAGATCGCGGCCTGATGTTCGTCAGGAGCCAAGATCATCAGAATATCAGCCCAAGCAGCGGCTTCTTGGTTGGTCAGAACCTTGAAGCCAGCGCCTTCAGCCTTCTTGGCCGTGGCCGAACCCGCGCGCAGGGCAATGGCTACGTCCTTCACGCCGCTGTCGCGCAGGTTCTGCGCGTGGGCATGGCCCTGGCTGCCATAGCCAAGCACGGCAATTTTCTTGCCGGTGATCAGATTGATATCGCAATCGGCGTCGTAAAAGACTTTCATGTCACTTCCCGTCTAGAATTAGGTCCTGCTGGCGCAGGCCAATGGTAAGTTTTGCCCGCCTTGTCCATGCAGAAACGGCGCAAAAGGGTTAATTAGGCGGCTTCGGCGCCCCTTGTCATGCCAACCACCCCGGTGCGGCCCACTTCGACCAGCCCCAATTCGCGCATAATGGCGATGAAGCTATCGATTTTATCGGGCGTTCCGGTGAGTTCAAAAATAAAGCTGCCGGTCGATGTATCCACCACTTTGGCGCGGAAAACCTCGGCCACCCGCAGGGCTTCCACGCGGATATCGCCTTTGCCCGCAACCTTGATCAGCGCCAGTTCGCGTTCAACATAGGGGGCAACCTCGGTGAGATCGATCACCTTGTGAACCGGCACCAGACGTCCCAACTGGGCGTGGATCTGATCGATCACCGCGGGCGGGCCGTGGGTGACAATGGTGATCCTGCTCACCGAGTGATTCTCGCTGATATCGGCCACTGTCAGGCTATCAATATTATAGCCACGGGCGGTAAACAGCCCGGCGATCTTGGCGAGGATGCCTGCCTCGTTGTCAACCATGATGGTCAGAACGTGGCGTTCCTCTGCGGCGTGTTTGATCTTCATCATCAGGTTATCCTTAACCCCAAACCTTAAACCAAAGCCTTGGCTTCATCATCCATGGTTCCGGCAACCACATCCCCGCACAGGATCATATCGGTATGCGCTGCGCCCGACGGGATCATCGGGAAGCAATTGGCTTCGTTACTGACGCAGCAATCGACGATTACCGGGCCATCATAATCGATCATAGCCTGAATGCCGGCGTCGAGCTGATCTTCGCTCTCGATGCGGATGCCCTTCCAGCCATAGGCTTCTGCCAAGCGGACGAAATCGGGCAGACTATCGGAATAGGATTGCGAATAGCGGCTTTCGTAGGTCAGTTCCTGCCACTGGCGGACCATGCCCATCCATTGGTTGTTCAGGATGAAAACCTTAACCGGCAAGCGATACTGCGTGGCCGTGCCCAGTTCCTGAATGTTCATCTGGATGGAGGCATCCCCGGCGATATCGATCACCAAGCGGCCGGGATTGCCCAACTGCGCGCCGATGGCGGCAGGCAGGCCATAGCCCATGGTGCCGAGCCCACCAGAAGTTAGCCAGCGGTTGGGGCCAAAGAAGTGGAAATACTGCGCAGCCCACATCTGGTGCTGGCCCACTTCGGTAGAGATAACCGGATCGTGATGCTTGCTCAGTTCAAACAGACGCTCGATGGCGTATTGCGGGGCAATGGCTGATGTTGTGCGCGGGTAAGCCAAGCTCTTCTTAGCGCGCCAGCCATCAATGCGGGCCTTCCACGCGGAAAGGTCTTGCGGCTTGCGGGTGCCCCAGGCGTCAATCATCTGTTGCAAAACAAAGGCGCAATCGCCGATGATCGGCAGGTCAACCGGCACGGTCTTGTTGATTGAGCTGCGATCAATGTCGATGTGCACTTTGACTGAATTGGGGGCGAAGGCATCAAGCCGCCCGGTAACACGATCATCAAAGCGCGATCCCAGTGCGATGATCAGGTCAGCCTGATTCATTGCCCAATTGGCTTCATAGGTGCCGTGCATGCCAAGCATCCCCAACCAATCGGCATGATCAGCCGGGAAAGCGCCAAGCCCCATCAGGGTTGATGTTACCGGCGCGCCGGTCAGGCGTTGCAATTCACGCAGCAAAGCGCTGGCTTGCGGACCCGAATTGATCACCCCGCCGCCGGTATAAAACACCGGGGCCTTGGCATGGGCCAGCAGTTCAACTGCCTTGGCAATATCGGCGGCATGGCCTTCAACCTGCGGGGCATAACGGATGTGCCGCTGCGGTGTGCCTTCAGCAAAGGGGGCAGAGGCGATCTGCACATCCTTAGGGATGTCGATTACCACGGGGCCGGGGCGGCCTTCGGTGGCGATTTGAAAGGCTTCATCAATGATCGCGGCCAGTTGCGAAGGATCGCGCACCAAATAGTTGTGCTTGGTGCAGTGGCGGGTGATGCCAATGGTATCGGCTTCCTGAAAGGCATCAGAACCGATCAGGCCTGTGGGAACCTGTCCGGTAATGACCACCATGGGGATCGAATCCATGAAGGCATCGGCAATACCCGTGACGGCATTGGTTGCGCCGGGGCCAGAGGTGACCAGCACCACACCCGGCTTGCCGGTTGAGCGGGCATAGCCTTCGGCCGCATGGGCCGCACCTGCTTCATGGCGCACCAGAATGTGCTGGATGCGCGGTTCTTGAAACAGCGCATCATAGATCGGCAGAACGGCACCGCCGGGATAGCCGAAAACAAATTCAACCCCCTGGCGAACCAGACTTTCAACAAGGATTTCTGCGCCGGGGCGCTCTTGATTCTGCGCTGTCATATTCATTTCCGAAATGCGTTTCGCTTAAATAGGGTAACCCGGCACAGGCTGGCTGCACCGGGTTTCCTCTCAAACATGCTCAATCACACCCAAAGGGCATCTGTTGTGCGGCGCGGTATAAGACAGGAAATAACGTGTCAACAACTAATCGTGTAATAATGTTGCGAATATATCCTGTGCGTTGAATTGTTCTCCGCAAATCCGGTGCCATTCTGGCGGGGGTTGATGGCGCAACCAGGTGGTCTGACGCTTCACATAATTGCGGGTGGCTTGGGCGCCGCGCTGTTGCGCTTCAGCCAAATCCCATGCGCCGTTCAGGTAGCCTGCAATTTCAGGAACACCGATAGCGCGCATTACCGGCAATTCGGGGGAAAGATCGCGGGCTAACAAAGCCCGCACTTCTTCAATCGCGCCGCTCTGCAGCATTTGGGTAAAGCGCCGATCACACCGATCATAGAGCCATTGCCGATCGGGTAGCAGGATTGCCGTGTGCAGGGTTACCATACGGCCAATGCCGCCCACCTTATCGGCTTGCCACGCCGCTAGCGAGCGACCGGTGGCGCGGATCACCTCAAGCGAGCGGGCGATGCGCAGCGAATCTGTGGGATCAAGCTTCGCGGCGCGATCAGGGTCTTCCCGACCTAATGCGGCATAGGCCTCTGCCACGGGCAGGGCGCGCACGGCAGTACGGATAGCCGGGTCAATATTTGGTACCGGGGCAATGCCATCAATAAGGGTGCGAAGATAAAGCCCGGTTCCGCCCGTCAGGATCGGCACGGCTCCTTGGGCATGGATTGCCGCTACTTCGCGCGAAGCCGATGCGGCCCAATCGGCAGCGGAGCAGGGTAGGGCGCCATCCCAAGCGCCGTACAGGCGATGCGAAATCCCTTGCATATCATCTTGTGAAGGACGGGCGCTGAGCACGGTAAGATCAGCATAGACTTGTGCGCTATCAGCATTGATTACCACGCCGCGTTTTCCGCGTTCAGCCAGTTGCAAAGCCAACCGCACGGCGAGATCGCTCTTGCCGCTGGCGGTTGGCCCTGCAATGAGCGCCAGCGGCGGCAGCTTAGCTGCGCCGTTTGAAGGACCAGAAAGGGAAGTAGCGGTGTTCATTGTCCGGCTGATAGCAGATCAAACCAGCCTGTCCGCAAATCTTGATGCGGCACTATCCGCACTTTCTGCACGTGGAATGACGGCGCAGGTCACACCACTGGCCGTGCCGGGCGGGGTGCAAATCGCCGTAACCGGGGGTGATCGCACAGCTCTGTCAGACGTTCTAGACCGCGCATTTGCGCCATCTGACATGCTTATCGCCGATCACGAACCCGTAGTGCCGCACCTGTTTGTCAGCGATATGGATTCGACCATGATTATGGCCGAATGTATCGACGAATTGGCCGATTTTGCCGGACTGAAACCGCAAATTGCCGCAATCACCGAACGGGCGATGCAGGGCGAACTCGATTTTGAAAGCGCCCTGCGCGAACGCGTGCTGCTGCTGCGTGGGCTTTCCGAAGGGGCGATTCGCGAATGCCTCGCCACCCGCATCGCGCCGATGCCGGGGGCCAAGGTGCTGGTTGCCACGCTGAGGGCCAAGGGCTGTAAGACCGTGCTGGTTACCGGCGGCTTTCACCAATTTGCCGATCCGGTGGCCGAAGACCTTGGTTTTGAAATGGTCGTCGGCAATAGGCTGGAAGTTGTTGATGGGGCTCTGACTGGCGGCTTGCTGGGCGGGATTACCGATAGCGCGGTGAAAAAGGCCGTGCTGCTGGCTGAGGCTGATCAGATCGGGGCAGGGGCAGTAACTCTGGCCACTGGTGATGGTGCGAATGACATCCCCATGCTGACCGCCGCCACTTATGGTCTGGCCTACAGTGCCAAGCCCAAGGCTCGCGCTGCGGCCGATGGCTGGGTCGATCGGGGTGACTTGACGGGTGTGCTGGAATTGCTGGGCATTCCGCGCGAAGACTGGGTTTGGGAATAAGGGGTGATCAGCCCAATTTGGCGGCAGCGAACGCTTCAAAAGCCATTTTGATTTCGGGTTGCGTAACCCCACTGATCAAGTCTTTCAGGCTTTTGGTGTAATCGCTGGCATCGAGCACCTTGGTTGCCATATCCCAATTGCCGAATTCGCGCCTATCCGTGGTGCGATCGCTTAGGATGGCAATGCTGTGGTGGCGCTTATCTTTGGAAATGCGGGCAAGGGTATCGCCCACATTGCGCCAATCTCCTTCCAGAGCCTGCAAGAAATTTTGGCCATCGAACAACAAAAGCCCAGTCACGTTGCTTCTTCGGTTCAGGTAGCGCGCATCATAAAGCAGCGATCCCAAGTCATCCATACGGAAGCTGGACGTAGCGACACTGGAATAGACAATTTGACGCATGGCTCGGCCGTAAAATTCAGGAATAATCTTTGTGATTATACCTATGAAAACGGCAGAATTTTCGCATATTAAGGGACGGCTGAAATTTTTTCTGGCCAAAACCCACGCAGTGATCAGGCTTTGCTCTTGCCCTTATGATCGCTGATCAGACCATCCAACGC
>JBEGLE010000174.1:0-5015 GCA_041183725.1 Pseudomonadota bacterium
ATCAAATATATATTGCCAGCCCTATCGCCGTGGCGATGGGGCTGGCAAGTGTGCGAGGCTAAGTTATCAGCCGTTTGAGGGGCGTAGTAGCGTCTTGGGCGGGCAGGCTATTTGTCTCTGAAGGCAAACTTACCCCATTGGCGCGCGGCAGTGAAAGCCAAGATAGCCAGTGCCGAACTGTGCAAAGAGCGGCTGAGATAAGCAATTAAGTTAGGCATCTCCCGCCGGCAGTCGCGCTTGCGGTATCGGGCCGGGCAGGGAAAAAGCAGAGGCGAAGGCGTTCTCCTTTGGAAAACCACCCGAATAACCAGATAGGAAAAGGTATTTGCCGAAATGTCTGTTGCTGCCACAGGCGCAGCCAGATTTCGGAAAAATTGGTCGGGACGAGAGGATTCGAACCTCCGACCCCCACACCCCCAGTGTGATGCGCTACCAGGCTGCGCTACGTCCCGACCGGAGGGCGGCCTATAGGCATGGGATCACGCGGATGCAAGCGGGCAAAACTGTGACTTTTACTGTGGCGCCCCCTTGCCCTCGCGTTGCTTCGCCCCATCTTTGCTGCTAACCCGCGCGCCACTGAGGTCTGGTATCGAAGCGGCGCGGGTTGCCGCCTCTTTGGCTGACTGAAAAACCAACGGATACGAAAGCGGAAATTTACCTCATGACTAGCGCCAAACTCTCGCTTCTTGCTGCCGCTACCGCCGGATCGCCGCCTGCCTGGACTTCGTTCCTGCCGCTGGTGTTCATGGGCGTAATCTTTTGGTTCCTGATCCTGCGCCCGCAGATGCGCCAGCAGAAAGAGCATCGCGCCAAGATTGCCGGGATCAAAAAGGGCGATCAGGTGGTGACCGGGGGCGGCTTGGTTGCCAAGGTGCTGAAGGTTGATGAGCATTATGCCGAGCTAGAAATTGCCGCTGGTATCAAGGTGAAGGCGCTGCGCGGCACGATTGCCGATGTGGTTTCCCCCACCGCCGCGAACGACTAAGCGCCAAGCAGGCGCGAAACCGATACGATTAAGGCAAGGCAGGGCCACATATGCTCGACTTCCCACGCTGGAAACAGGTGTTTTACTGGCTGATTGCGGCGATTGCTGTGGCGGCTTCGCTACCGTCGCTCGTCTCGGTATCAGGCGGCAACTGGCCTGCCTTTTTGCCGGCCCCCCGGATCAATCTGGGCCTCGATCTGGCGGGCGGCAGCCATATCTTGCTCGAAGCCAACCCCGATCAGGTGCGCCGGCTTAAGCTGGATACGATGGATGAGGACGTGCGCAACCGCTTGCGCCACGCCGATCCGCAAATCCGCATTGGCGACATTTCGACCAAAGATGGCAACGTCAATTTTCTGCTGGCCGATCCATCACAGATTGATGCCGCGCGAGAAGCCTTGCTGCCTTTGATAAATGGCGCCGCCGGTTCGCATGATTGGGATTTTCAGGTTGTGGAAGGGGCGCGGGTCGTGCTGACGCCAACCCCGGCGGGGATTGATCGCTCGATCAATCAGGCGATGGACAGCGCGGTTGAAGTGGTGCGCACCCGTATCGACAAGATGGGCACCCGCGAGCCGACTATTGTCCGCGAAGGGCCGCAGCGTATTCTGGTGCAGGTGCCGGGGCTGAAAGATCCCAAGGATCTGAAAGACCAATTGGGCCAAACCGCCCGTCTGGAATTCAAGCTGGTGGATATGACGGTGTCGCCGCAGGATATTGCCCAGGGCATTGTTCCGCCGGGCAGCCAGATCTTGAGCTGCTTGGATACCCGTAGCTGCTTTGGCCAGACATCAATCGCCGTGCGCAAGCTGGGCGGAATTAAGGGTGACAAGCTGACCAATGCTCAGCCGGGCAATGATCCGCGCACCAACGAAAGCACGGTTTCGATCTCGTTCGATCAGGAAGGCGGCGCGAAGTTCGCCAAGCTGACCACGGAAAATGTGGGCAAGCCTTTTGCCATCATCTTGGACGACAAGGTGATTTCGGCCCCCAATATCCGCGAGCCTATTTTGGGTGGCACGGCTTCGATTTCGGGCAGCTTTAACGCCAAGAGCGCCAACCAATTGGCGATTTCCTTGGCGTCGGGCGCTTTGCCGGTCGATCTGAAAGTGGTGGAAGAGCGCACGGTTGGCCCCGATCTGGGCGCCGATTCGATCAAAAAGGGCATGATCGCCTTTATGGTGGGCACGGTTGCGCTGATGACCTTTATCCTCGCGCTCTATGGCCGTCTGGGCGTTTATGCCTGCGTGGCCTTGGTGATCAACGTGTTGATGATCCTAGGGATCATGGCTGGGCTTGGCACCACGCTGACCTTGCCGGGGATTGCTGGTTTCGTGCTGACCATCGGCGCAGCGGTGGATGCCAACGTGCTGATTAACGAACGCATCCGCGAAGAGCGGCATCGTGGCCGCCGGGTCTTTCAGGCGGTGGAAATGGGTTACAAAGAGGCGAGCCGCGCAATTTTTGACGCAAACCTCACCAATGTGATCGCCGCAGTGTTGATGTTTGCGTTTGGCACTGGCCCGATCAAGGGTTTCGCCGTGGTGCTGGTGATCGGCATCATTACCTCAGTATTCACCGCGGTTGTTATGACCCGGATGTGGGTCGCCAACTGGTTGCGCAAGGCGCGGCCCAGTGAAATCGCGCTGTAAGGAGGCGGGCACTATGAAACTTCTCAAGCTCGTACCTGATCACACCAATATCCGCTTTTTGCGGTGGCGGGTGCCGTTTTATCTGGTCAGTCTGGCGCTGATGGCGCTGAGCCTGACCTTGGTGATGACCCGCGGCCTGAACATGGGCGTCGATTTTGTTGGCGGCCAGATGATCCGCGTTACCTTCACCCAATCGCCCGCCGCCCCTGTGGCGGCCCTGCGTGGTGAGATTGCCACCTTGGGCTATGGTGAGCCGATCATTCAGCAGTTTGGTAAAAACAACGAAGTCTCGATCCGCATGAAATTGCCGGACGGATCGGAAAAAGACCCCGGTCTGGCAGATGCCATGGCCAAGAAAATCACCGCCGATATTGTTGCCCACCACGGCGATGCGCGGATTGATGGCGTGGATTCGGTGTCTGGCAAGGTGTCCAAGGAACTGGGCTGGACCGCGTTTAAGGCGCTAGGTTTCGCCTCTTTGGCGGTGGCGGCCTATATCTGGTTCCGCTTTGAATGGCAGTTCGGCATCGGCGCGCTGTTCAGCTTGGTTCACGACGTTACGCTCACGCTGGGGATGTTTGCCCTGACCCAGTTGGAATTTGATTTGAATATCGTGGCCGCCCTGCTGACCCTGATCGGCTATTCGCTCAATGATACGATTGTGGTCTATGATCGTATCCGCGAAAATCTGAAGAAGTTCCGGCGTATGCCCATGCCAGAGCTGCTCGATCTGTCGGTGAACGAAACCCTTCACCGCACGATCGCCACCTCGCTGTCCATGCTGATAACGCTGGTGGCACTGTTATTGCTGGGACCAAATGTGATCTTTGGCTTCACCGCCGCGATCACGCTGGGCATCTTCGTTGGTACCTATAGCTCGATCTATATGGCCGCGCCGATCCTGATCTGGCTGAAGGTAACCTCGTCCAGCTTCGTGCCGACCGAAAACGCCACCGATCGGCAGGAACGCCTAGCCCGCGAACAGGTGTAGGCGGCAGGGAAGTTCGCCACTGCCTACGCTATCATTTTTGAGGCATCTCACGATTTCTCGTCAGCGTGGTCGTCTGTCTTGCCCAGTAAATAGAAACAGAATGCGCCGATGATTGCACAGGCCCCAGCGGTGACAAGAAAAGCATTATAGCTTTCAGTAATTGAGATGGTCACACTCAGAATAATTGCGCCCACGGATGCGGCAAAGCCGATAGCTGCGGATAGGCAACTGTAAACCAGGCTGTAATGCTTGTTATCAAACTTGCGTGAGATGATCATTGCACCGATGTCACCCTCGGCACCCATCGCTAAACCAACCAGTAAAATGGCGCCAAACAGCACCCATGGCTGATTAAATGGCGATGCGATCGCTAGGTAGCCTACTGCTGGTAGAAGCAGGGCGAAAAAAGATACTAGGTGTATGGGCGCTCGATCTAACGCGTAGCCACAGACAAGGCGGCCAATTACTATGCTGATTGCGCTTAGCGAGACAAGCGCCGTCGCCAACGGGCTATTCGCACCGCTTTCCTCCAGCACGAGCTTCAACTGTGAGGCCATCATAACAGTTGGCAGCGCAAGCAAGGCTATTCCGCTAATAAGAAGAATAAAAGATCTTTTTTTCAATAGCTTGAATATTTCAGTGCGGGACCCATGTGGCAGATTTCTCTGGCCTGACTGTGTCGCTGACGGGCTATGTTTACCGATCAGAAGGATGGCAAGGCACCCGCCTGCCGCCGAAAGACCCGCCAGCACTCGGTAGGCTGTGCGCCAGCCGTCAGCCTCAATAATATGATCTATAAGGGGCAACAGCGCAGCGCCAATTAAAGGCGATACACTCATGCCAATGGATAGGGCCATTCCCCGGGCCTTGTAAAACCGATCAACAATGACACGGCCAAACACCATTGCCGAAGAAAGTAGGCCAAACGCGGCCAGAAAAAACATTATGACAAAATACTGATATATTGCTCCCGACTGGAAACTGTATGCTAGAAACCCTGCAGGTACGCCAACAAAACCCAACGTGGCCGCATACTTAGGCCCTACACGATCGGCAAAACGACCGGCCAGTGGGAAGATGAAAATCAAAAATATCGCAACGCTGGAACCCAGAGAAAATTGGGCCTTTGTCCAGCCAAATTCGCTAATGAGCTTTGGGGTAAATAGATTAGCAATTAAGGCGGGTAATGAGTTTCCCAGGGCCATGCCGATGCCGCAGCCGAGCAGCGCTGACCAGTGTTTGCGAAATTCCTCCGGGTAAGTTCCCAATGCGCATCTCCCACTTCCCGTTATCTAACTATCGGTTTTCAATCGGTTTTAGATAGCATCCCCCAGCACGCCCACCATGGCAACTGTAATTCTGCCTCATCAGATGAACACCTAGGCAT
>JBEGLE010000175.1:0-2935 GCA_041183725.1 Pseudomonadota bacterium
CCGATATCCGCCGCAAAGTGCAGGCCAACCTGCTGCGCATGTCACCCGGCTTCTTCGAGCAAAATAGCCCCGCAGAAATCTCATCGCGCATGACTTCGGATACCGCGATTATCGAGGTGGTGGTCGGCACGACCGTTTCTGTCGCCCTGCGCAATATCCTGATCGCCCTGTTCAGCATCAGCTACCTGTTTTATCTTGCCCCACGCCTCACTGCGCAATTGCTGATCGCCATTCCGCTCATTGTCATCCCGATCGTGTGGTTTGGCCGCCGCCTGCGCAATGTTTCCCGCTCAAGCCAAGACCGGGTCGCCGATATTGGCGCGATGGTCACCGAGGTGCTGGCCGCGATGAAGGTCGTGCAAGCCTTCAACCAAGAAAAGCGGGAGGCTGAGCGGTTTGAGGCGGCGGTTGAGCGTACATTTATCACGGCCCGGCGGCGCATCCGCATCCGCGCCATGATGACGGCTCTGGTCATGACGCTGGTTTTTGGATCGTTGACCGCGTTGATGTGGAGGGGGGCAATTGGCGTTGCCACGGGCGCGTTAAGCGGCGGCACGATTGCGGCATTTGTTTTTTCCGGGGTTATGGTGGCCAGTTCGTTCGGCGCGCTGACGGAAGTCTATGGCGATCTGGTGCGCGGCGCGGGCGCATCCAGCCGGCTTGCCGAACTGCTGGAAGAAAAGCCCAGCATTGCCGCCCCTGCCAAACCGATGCTGCTGCCAGTCCCCGCGCGCGGGGCCTTGGTGTTTGACCACGTCACCTTCCGCTACCCCACCCGACTTGAACAGGCCGCAATCTCTGATTTTTCACTGACCATTGAACCGGGTGAGACTGTGGCCATCGTCGGCCCATCGGGCGCGGGCAAGAGCACGATTTTCCAACTGGCCGAACGGTTTTATGATCCCCAAGCCGGCGCCATCAAGCTTGATGGCGTGCCGCTGACCGCTGTCGATCCAGCAGCGGTGCGCCAGCGCATGGCCTTTGTCCCGCAAGAGGGCGTGCTGTTTGCCGCCAGCGCGCGCGACAATCTGCGCTATGGCAATTGGGACGCGAGCGACGAGGCGATTTGGGAGGCGGCACGCGCCGCCAATGCCGAAAGCTTCCTGCGCGACCTGCCAGAAGGGCTGGATACTTTCCTTGGTGAAAACGGTGCGCGCCTCTCTGGCGGCCAGCGCCAGCGGATTGCGATTGCCCGCGCCCTGCTGCGCGATGCGCCAATCCTGTTGCTGGACGAGGCCACCAGTGCCCTCGACGCCGAGAGTGAGCAATTGGTGCAGCAAGCGCTCGATCGCCTGATGGCCAGTCGCACCACGCTGGTTATTGCCCACCGCCTTGCCACCGTGCGCCAAGCAGACCGCATCATGGTGCTGGATCAGGGCAAATTGGTGGAACAGGGCACGCATGACACCCTGAGCAAGGCTGGCGGCATCTATGCCCGCCTTGCCGCGCTGCAATTTGACGAAAAGGCTTTCGCCGCCAGCAACGGCTGAAGATCCTGCCGATCACATTGGGGCAAGCGGCGCGGCAGACTTGACTTGAACCGGCCCTTTGGTGCCTATCCGGCTTATGAACCTGCTCATCACCGCAATCCTGCTCGGCCTTGTTGAAGGCCTGACCGAATTCATCCCCGTCTCCTCGACCGGCCACCTCATCCTCGCCACGCAGCTATTTGGCTATGATGCGGTGACGTGGAAGGTGTTCAATGTGGTTATCCAACTGGGCGCCATTCTGGCTGTGGTGGTGCTCTATTGGCGCACCTTTTGGGCGGTTCTGATTGGCCTTACGCGCCTTGAAAGGCTGAGCATTGCCTTTGTCCGCAACCTGCTGATCGCCTTTGTGCCTGCGGTGGTCATCGGCTTGGCCCTGAAAAAACATATCGATGTCCTGCTGGGCAGTGCCCATGTCGTGGCCTGGGCCCTGATTGTGGGCGGCGTGCTGATTTTGGCGATAGAGCGCTTGGCCAAGCCCGGCAGCTATCTTGGTATTGCCAAATTGCCCGCCAAGACCGCGCTGGCCATCGGCCTGGTGCAATGTCTGGCCATGATCCCCGGCATCTCCCGTTCTGGCGCGACGATCATGGGGGCACTGGCCATGGGGGTTGACCGGCGCACGGCCGCGGAATTCAGTTTCTTTCTTGCTATCCCGACCATGCTCGGGGCCTCGGCGCTGGAAATTATCGGCGCGCGGCACGAATTGATGGCCGGGTCAGGCCCGGTGGGCTGGGGCCTCATTGGGATAGGCTTTGCTGTCAGCTTTCTCGTAGCCTTGGCGGTGATCAAGGCATTTGTCGCCTATGTCAGCCGTTCAGGCTTTGCGCCCTTTGCATGGTACCGCATTGTTGCCGGCGCGGCGGCGCTGCTGCTTCTGGGGCGCTAGGCAAAAGGGGCAGAGCAATCTTGGCGCCGCCACACCCAAGATAGCGCCCACGCCTTGACTTTCATGCCGAATCCGCCCAATGGCGCGGACCTTAGAGCGGGCGGCGCGATTGCCGCCCCTTGTGTTTTGGCGGTCTTGCGTTCCCTTTCGGGCAATTGCGGGCCGAATCGATGAATTAGGACCTGAGCAATGGCGAAGCCCGCAACCGTCAAGATCCGTCTGGTTTCCAGCGCCGATACTGGCTTCTTCTATGTCACCAAGAAGAACCCGCGCAACACCACGGAAAAGATGAGCTTCAAGAAGTATGACCCTGTCGTGCGTAAGCACGTCGAGTTCAAGGAAGCCAAGATCAAGTGATCGCGCGCCCGGTATCCTGCCGGGCGGGTTCACTTTGCGTTCAAACCGGCGCTGCTAGGCGAAGGGCATGAACTGCTTGAAACACTTTCTTCTTCGCACCAGCGCCGCCCTTATGGCGGCGTTTGTCGTTTGCGCCCCCGCCCTGCTGCCCAGCCCCGCCGCTGCGCCGGCCGAAACCGATCTGGATCGCGCCGTTACCGCC
>JBEGLE010000176.1:0-9122 GCA_041183725.1 Pseudomonadota bacterium
AAACGGCGGGTTTTTACAACACCGTGGGCTTCAACGATGATACCCGCGCTTTCCTGTCTATTCCGGCCCGGCACGATCTGGCCCGGCGGATCGATTGTGGTTTTCTGGCTGAATTGGTGGCCGAGCACCGACTGGAAGACTGGGAGGCGGCCGAACTGGCGCAGGACCTGGCCTATAATCTCGTTAAGCAGGCCTACAAGCTATGAGGCTTTCGGCCCATACCTGTGAGCGCCTTGGCGCCGATGTGATCCGCGCAGGTTATGACCGGGATCAGCAAGCCGTGGGCATTGTCCATTTCGGCATCGGTGCCTTCCACCGCGCGCATCAGGCTTGGTACACCGATCTGGCCATGCAGGCGGGAGATCGCGGTTGGATGATCACGGGCGTGTCACTGCGCTCTGCCAGTGTGGCGGATCAGATGAACCCGCAAAATGGCCTCTATACCCTCACTGAATACGCATCAGGGGGGCGGGCCACCCGGTTGATTAGCGCCGTCCGCAATGTTTTGGTGGCCAGTGAAACCCCAGAGACAGTGATCGCTGCCCTTGCTTCGCCCACAACCCATATCGTTAGCTTCACCGTTACCGAAAAAGGGTATTGCCGCGCTGCTGATGGTTCGCTTGATCTTGCATTGGCTGGCCCCCTTAGCCTCTATCGTTTTGTGGCTGAGGGGCTTCGCCGCCGCTACACGTCAGGGCTCTCGGGCTTAACCTTGTTGTCTTGCGACAATCTGGCCGACAACGGCCCACAGCTTCAGCGATTGATGACGCAGTATCTTGCCCATCATGATCCCGCTTTGCTTGCTTGGTTCGAGCAGAATTGCACCTGCCCAGCAACCATGATTGACCGGATCGTACCCGCGACGACCGAAGATGATCGGCGCATGGTTGCCGCAGCTCTGGGTTTGGATGATGCCAGTGCCGTGATGACCGAGCCCTTTAGCCAATGGGTGATCGAAGATCGCTTTGCCGGACCGCGCCCTGCTTGGGATAAGGTGGGGGCGCAATTGGTAGGCGATGTTGCGCCTTATGAAACCGCGAAATTGCGGATGCTCAATGGTGCTCACTCGCTGCTGGCCTATTGCGGGCTGCAGCGCGGTTATAGTTATGTGCACGAAGCCGTTGCCGATCCAGTTTTGCGCCAGATGATCAAGGGTTTGATGCTGCAAGAAGCCGCACCTACTATTATGGCGGCACCAGGACAGGATCTTGCTGTCTATGCCTCAGACCTGATCGAACGGTTCGCCAATCCGGCGCTCAATCATCGGTTGATCCAAATTGCCATGGACGGCAGCCAGAAAATTCCCCAGCGCTGGCTGGAAACGCTGGCAGCCAATCGCGTGATGGGCCGCAGTTGCCCCGTGATTTTGGCTGGTTTGGCCGCTTGGCTTGCCCATATCCGCGGCGATAATGTGGCGGTGTGGGGTCCGGTAGATGATCCACTTGCCCAAGCCCTTGCCCAAGCATGGCTGGAGACAGGTGCAGTTGGCGCCCTTGAGAGGATTTTTGGATCAGGGGGAAACATCGGTTCGGCGTGGCTGCCGGATGAAGCAGACCAAGCGGCAATCCTTGCGGCTTTGGTTTAGTAAAAAAGACTGTGCTTTTGTTTATGAAGCCGCGTTGGGTGTTGCATGGCATTCTAGCTCACGCAGATATGCCGTACAGTTTATGCAGCCAATTTTGCCAATCTGGCTCTAGAAGGCAGGTTCTGTCCCATTAAGCCCATAATGTGGCCAAGCGCCGTAGACATAAGTTTGGCAGTTGCCCCACCCGACGCCACCACCAATTGGGTCCTCGACTTGTATGAGGCAATCACGGAACTGCGTGTAACGCGCGATAACTTCTGGATCGGCGGCATTCTTCACATGATCCCCATCAACCGCCAAAGGCCCGCGCCAACTCCCGAAAAAGCGGCCATCTCCGCCATGATAATGACCTGCCCCCAAATAGAAACCTAGCTCTGACACCTTGCGGAATGGCATTGGGCGTTCCGATCCGTCGTCCATGGTGAAATGGAAAACGCCATTCTGAAGCCGCTTGGTAGCCGGATCAAAAATGAGTTCCGGCAGCAATTTAATCACGCGTTCGCCGATGCGATCGGGCCATTCCAGGCCGCCTTGAGTTTTTTGCTGCAGATAGCCCTTACCTTCGAAATGCAGGTGGTAATGGTGAAAGGCATAGTGACTGCCATCAGGCCGGAAAAAAATGATCGGATTCCAGATCGCCAAGGCCGAAGTCAGCCCCGAATGAATCTCCGGCTCCATATCGGCAATCGGGACACCCACCTGCGGGCGGATTCCCCATGAGCGATCCCGTGTTGCGATCCATTGGTCTGGGACAATCTCAGTTCTCAGCCCGTCAATTTCGAACCAGCCGCTGACGGATCCGGACTGATGAAAACGGATTTGATCAGTGGCTTTGCGATAGCCGTTCTGATCGCGCCGATCCTCGCGCTGTTCGGCTATGCAGGGGGCAATGCCTGCGATAACAATATCAAAGGCGATGGGTTGGACGTCATTTTTCGCAAGTGAGATGCGGATTGTTTGAAGCGGCCGGATGATTTCATAGTGAACTGGCCCAACATTGACTGTGTCCGGATCGGCTGACAGGGCGCGGCTTGCTCGGACTGTCCACTGTTCTGTTCCGCGCGCGATCCCTGCATAGGCATCAACCACATTGCGGTTGGCATATTTGCCGAAGCCAAAACCGATCTGGAATGAACCATCACGCGCGGCGGCCATGCCACATACCTTTTCGGCCCATGCGGGGTCGCTGCTTGCGACGCTGGCATGGGTTTCTACGCATTGGTGGTTGAAGCCTTCATCTGCCTGCACGAGCGGGCCAAGTGATCCTGCCATTTACCTCATCCTTTTAGACCAAATTGCGGCGCAGCTTTAGGCGGTTGGAATTGACCATTTCGCGAGATAGGCATCGAGCTGACTGGTCACGCAATTGTTCCGATCATATTCCATCTCAGGCGGGATGTGGCCAGCTTGGGTGTACAGCGTGCCAACCCGGTGCATGATAATCCCGAACTGAAGCAGCGATAGGCCGGTATAATAATCGAGCTGCTCAAGCGAAAAACCGCTTGCCTGCTGCCACCGGGTAATAAGTTCGTTTGCAGCCGGAACCCCTGCCAATTTCTCTAAGCCAATACCCTCTGCCATGCTGCTGTCGAGAATGAGCCACCAGGCCAAATCTTGCACAGGATTGCCAAGATGCACCATTTCCCAATCGAGCAGGCAAGCAATGGTCGCGCCGTCAGTTTCGATCATCAGGTTGGTCGGCTTTGCATCGCCCCAGCATAGCGCGATCGTGTCATCTATCGGCCTGTTGTCTTTGAGAAAGTCTAACAATGGACGAAGCTTGGGATAGGGTCTGCCCAGTGACTCAGCCCAAGCAAGATGGGCTTCGGTCTGGGCTAGGGATTGCGCCAGTGGCGTTGCGTAAGCCGCGCGATCCCAAAGATCGGCGAACCCAGCCTCTTGCCAATCAACCTGATTGACGGTCACCAGGGCATCGATCCCGCCAAGCCACAGATCGCGGCGTACTTGGGGGGGTGTCTCCATCAGCCAGCCCGTTTGATAGTAAGGGGGATTGTCGCTGAGGTAGCGACCCATGACCCGCTCCATCACAAAGGCATCGCGGCCTTCCACGCTGTTCTTATACAGTTTTCCGACCAATCGTGGGACCTGTATACCCGCCTTGCCCAGGCGGCTGATCGTTACATATTCGCGATTGAGATCATAGGTTGGAAACAGGCTGGCTGCAGCAGGCGCGATCCGGATAGCAAGAGGAAGGCACTGTGCCTCATTGCCCTCCAGCCATTGCAAGTCTCCCAGTATCGTCGTGTTTGACGCCCCGGCAAGCGGCGTCTCCCCAGTCTCAAAGCACCAGCTGTGCGCTTGCGGGCGGGCCATTGCCATATCCGCAATCAGGTTCTTGACGAGCGCGTCCAGCGATAGCTGTTGATGTGACATAATGCTTGGGCCTCACCCCTTCATTTCGTCAGCAATTTTTCCAGATCGGCTTTCCAGAACTTGGCTGCTGTGTGCGTGCCATGCCCCTTGGTTTCTGGGCTGAACGGCAGCAGAATAAACTGAGCATTGGGCATGTGTTTGACCTGTTGCTGCGCCATGCCCAATTCTGGAGGATTGATGAAATCGTCCGAGCTGTTGATCCATAGCACCGGCACTCTGATCAGCGACAGCTTGGCGGCAGGATTGTAATTGCGTGACGAATCCAGCTGATAAATCTGATCATTGGCATCTAGGTCGCCAGCCGCACGCGCGGCGTAGTTTTGTGCAAGATAGGCCTCAGCCGCCGTGTGGGTGGGAAACTGCTGTTGCAGCCCCCAAGCATTGGCCCCGGCAATCATCGCGATATAGCGCGCGGTGCGCAGCCCTTGTTCTGGCGGAGAAGTATAATTGCCGCCATTCCATAGCGGATCGGCTTCGATCGCATCGATCGACATCTTGCGCCATATCCGGTTGCGGCCAGCAATTTCCATAGCATTGCAGGCGAAGGGAGCCAGTCGGTGGGCAAAGCCGGGGTGCGTTTCGCCCCAGACGAAGGCGTGCATACAGCCCATCGAGGTGCCCAGTATCAGCTCAAGCTTTTTGACCCCCAAGCCTTCGGTCAGAATGCGGTACTGGGCCGCGACCATGTCGTCGTAATCATAGTGTGGAAAGGCCATCCGCAGCCCATCGCTGGGCTTGGCGCTTTTGCCATGACCGATGCTGTCTGGCAGAATCACGTAATATTTCGTGATATCAAGCGGCTGTCCGGGGCCATAGAGTTCATCGGCAAAGCTGGGGCGGAAAAATTGCCCCCCGGTTCCCCCGGTTCCGTGCAGAATCATAACGGCGTTGTCGATTTCTCCCATCGCATTGCGATGAGGCTCCCCCAGTGTCGTGACATGCATATTTAATTCGCCGGCCACCTCACCGGTGCCAAATACGAAGTTCTTCAGATGCACGTCGTGCTCGGTAGAACGTTTTTGCCACTCTTCAGCCCAAAGCGGAGTGGCAATGAGGGCGAGGAAAAAGAGAATGTAGTTACGCATGAAACATAGCTAAACTGCTCACGCCGATCGTCAACCCATGCCTTAACTGCAAATTGGCCCTAGATAAGGCACCCGGCCATCAGCAGGGTCATCACGCCAAGGCCGGTGGCCATAATCACGCGCAATCGCAGCCATCCCGCGGGCAGAATAATCTTCTGAGCCAGCGCGCGATCGACCAAGGGACTGGCCAACAGAGCCAAGCCCAAGATCACCAGTGAAGGCCCGGGCCAAGCCGCACCAAAGCACCAAGGCAAAAGCGCCGCCCAGCCGATCAGGCTTGGGGTTACCGCCGCGGCATAGACCCAGCTGGATCGAAGGCCTGTCAGCAGTCCGGCCATCCACCACAGTCCGCCCAGAAACGACAGTATCAGTGCAGCATAGCAACATCCTGCGGCAAGCCCGAACCAGCGGTCAGGTCCGCCGCTGACAACCAAGCCAAGGCAAAGCGCTTGGGGCACAAGACCAGCAAGGCCGAAAATCACGAGGGGCTGTGGTAAGGGTGGCTGGGATAAGGATAGCGGCGCTGTGGTCTGTGTGTTCATGGGGCCCCACTAGCGCGCGCCCTAGGTCTCACAATATGGCCCTTAGGCCACTTGGCGCCCCAGAGGACTGACCATAGTGAGTGATGATGGCCAAGATGATGAAGAAAGGTGATCTGCCTAGCAAAATCTGCCTTGCTTGCGCGCGGCCTTTTGTCTGGCGCAAGAAATGGGCACGGGTTTGGGACGAGGTGCGCTATTGCTCTGATCGCTGCCGCTCAACCAAGGCCAGTCAGAAAAGTCTCAGCATCCCGCTTTAGCTGAGCCTGTTTGTCTTCGCTAAAACGATCCCATGTCCGCACCATTTGCGCCATGCGCGGGTTGCTGGCCAGTCGATCGCGGTGGCGAGCAATGAAGTGCCAATATAGCAGATTAAACGGACAGGCATTTGGGCCATCCTTGGCCTTCACATCATAGCGGCAAGACCCGCAATAATTGCTCATGCGGTTAATATAGGCACCGCTGGCGGCATAGGGTTTGCTGGCCAAAAGCCCCCCATCAGCGAACTGGCTCATGCCCATGGTGTTGGGCAATTCCACCCATTCATAGGCATCGGCATAGACCGCCAAATACCATTTGTGGAGCGCATGCGGATCGATCCCGGCCAGCAAGGCAAAATTGCCAGTCACCATCAGGCGCTGGATATGGTGGGCATAAGCCTCTTCCCGGGTTTGGGTGATGGCGGCCTTCATGCACTGCATGGCCGTATCGGCTGACCAGTAAAAGGCGGGCAGCGGGCGCGTGGCGTTTAAAGCATTGCCTGCCGCATAGGTGGGCATCTGCCACCAATAGATGCAGCGCACGAATTCGCGCCAGCCGATGATCTGGCGAATAAAGCCCTCTGCACTGTTCAGTGGCACCCGTCCGGCTTGCCATTCGGCTTCAACCGCGCGCGCCACAACCAGCGGATCAAGCAGGCCAAGATTGAGATAGGGTGCGATCACGGCGTGGCTCAGGAATTTGTGATCGCTGAGCATAGCATCCTGATAGGCGCCAAAATCGCGCAGACCGACCTGCAGAAAGTGTTCAAAGGCTGCCGCGGCCTCAGCGCGCGTGGTGGCAAACCAGAAAGGCTCCAGATCGCCAAAATGATCTGGAAAACAGCGCTTCACCATCGCTATGACGGCTTGAGTGATGGCATCGGGGGCAAAGCGCAAAGGGCTGGGCAGCAGCAGGGCGCTATCCGCTGGCTTGCGGTTTTCGCTATCGAAATTCCACTGATCCCCAGCAGGTTTGTCTCCCACCATCAGTAGGCCTGTTTTGCGGCGCATCAGGCGATAGAAATGCTCCATCCGCAGCGCCTTGCGTCCCTCTGCCCATTGGGCAAAGCCTGCCGCATCGGCGATGAAGCGGTCGTCGGGCAGAACAACGGTGTTAGGCCATGCTGTCATATCCTGCATCAGGCGCCATTCGCCCGGTGCCGTTGTCTGGAGGTGGGTCAGGCCATGCCGATCCAGCGCCCGGCCTACTTCACCCCTAAGCGTACCGGTGTTGCCTTCGTCTTCCAGTTCCACATAGTCGACACGCCAGCCATCGGCCCGCAGCTCAGCGGCAAAATGCCGCATGGCAGAAAAGACCAAGGCCAGTTTTTTGACATGGTGCTGAACATAGGTGGCCTCGCCCATCACTTCGGCCATCAGCACCACGTCGTTCTGGCGGTTGCCGTGACGCAGAGCGGCGATGTTGGGCGACAATTGATCGCCGAGAACAAGGATAAGCCGGGCTGTCATAGCCTATCCCTAGTGTCCGGCATCCTCGGGGGAACCATGTCCTAAAGGACACTTTAAATGCGTTGCGAACTGTTGAATTATCGACACAGGTTGAAGCAAATATCTATTCAGCTGACAAATGGCTTGACCTGAGATATTTGTACACAATACACACAGGATCAATCACATCAACTTACGCCATCCCAAGGCTTATTGGGCATGGATATACACGGGGGGTAATCGAATGCATACCAAAAGCTGGCTCACCACGGCCTCGATCATGTGCCTTGCGATTGCGGCCTTGCCCGCCAATGTGCAGGCGCGGGACCTTGCTGCCGAGCAGGCTGCGCCTGAAGCAGAAGGCGATGCAGGTATCATCGTTACCGCACGCCGTCAGAATGAACGCTTGCAAGACGTTCCGGCATCGGTGTCGGTTCTGACCGCCGCATCGCTGGCGAACACGGGTTCGACCAAGGCGGAAAACTTTATTCAGCTGACCCCGGGCGTCACCATCGTGACCGGCACGGCTGAAGCGGGTGACACGCAGGTTAACATTCGCGGCATCAACGGTGCGCGTGACGCAGAAAGCTCTGTCGCCCTGGTGGTTGATGGCATTCTCAAGACCAACACCGCACAGCTCAATCAGCCGCAGGGCACGCTGCAGCAGGTCGAAATCCTTAAAGGTCCTCAAGGTGCGCTCTATGGCCGTAACGCCGCCGCCGGTGCGATCGTCTTGCAGACCCTGAAGCCGAGCGACCAGTTCGAAGGCGCGGCCAAGGTTTCCTATGCCAGCCATAATACCTGGGAAAGCACGGCCCACATCACTGGCCCGCTGGCAGAAAATGTCGGCTTTGTCCTCTCCGGCTATTACCGCAAGACCGACGGTTTCTACACCAATCTGCTGACCAAGCAGCACACGGTTGATGATTCAGAAAACTTCGCCGTTGATAGCCGCGTGATGATTGGCCAAGGCAGCGACACGCAGATCGATCTGAAGGCGCGCTATTCGGAATTCCATGGTGCTTCACTGCCGTTTAATGCGGCCTTTCACCTCCCGCTTTTCGCTGGCGTGAACGCGGCGTTTTACGAAAACATCAATACCCATCCTTTCCGTTTTTATAACAACATTCGCGCGACCAACGATCAGACGAGCTTTGATGCTTCTGCCAAGCTGGATCATGATTTCGGTGGTATGAAGCTGACGGCATGGATGGCCTATTCCGATGTGAAGCAGGATCTGGTCGCCGATGGCACCTCGGCTGACTTTGCCCGTTATATCAGCAACGTGAATCCGGCAGTGAATGCGGCTGTGGCCAAGTGCTTCAGCTCGACCGCTGCGCTCACGGGCTTTGCGGTGAATGCCCCCGGTGGGATTGGCGCTATTCCAGTGCCGTTCCTGTTTGCGCCAAGCAATGGCTCAACCTTCGGCCCTTACAGCCCAACGACCTGCGATGGCATCCAGTATCAGATGCGCAATCAGAAGGACTTCAGCACCGAAGTGCGTCTGTCATCGGATACCGATGGCCCGATCAGCTGGCAGCTTGGCGCCTATTATCTGCATATTAATCGTGAAACCGGCGTCAGCCTTGGCGCTGATACGGGGCAAGGCGTGATCAAGCAGCTGTATAACGCGCCCAACACGGTGAACCCCACCTCGCTGCTCTTGGCCGATAAGTTCAAGACCAACGTCTATGCCGCTTTCGGTTCGACCGAGTGGAAGCCGAATGATCAGTTCACCGCCGGTCTTGCGCTGCGCTATGATATTGAAAATCGTGCCTCTTCATCGCTGGTGCCAACCGCCACCGATCCG
>JBEGLE010000177.1:0-4547 GCA_041183725.1 Pseudomonadota bacterium
GATCGTGTCGCTGCGTGAAGGCGCGGAAAAACCAGACTTTGCGGCCATGCGCGAATTCCTGCGTGACCGTCTGGCCGGTTACAAGGTGCCCAAGGCTATCGTGTGGGTTGATGCGGTGCGCCGGTCGCCTGCAGGCAAGCAAGACTATCGCTGGGCCAAAGACGTGGCAAAGGATGCCGCATGACCGACCTTGACCCGCATTTTCTGGCCCTGACAGCAGCCGGGGCGCCTTTCGCCATTGGCGAGCATGACGGAATGCGCCAATTCCTCAGAGCCCCGCGCGATCTCGACACGATGATCGAACAGGCACGGGTTCATGGCAGCAAAACCTTCATCGTCGAGGAAGCCGATGATGGCGCACACCGCAGCCTTACTTTCGACGAAGTCTTTGCGCTGCGCGACCAGTTGGTGCCCCTGCTGCAGATCCATCGCGGCGAGCGGGTGGCGATCTGTATGCGCAACCGCACCGAATGGATCATCGCCTTTCTTGCGGTGATCAAGGCGGGGGGTATTGCGGCGCTGCTCAATAGCCGGGGATCACCAGCTGAACTGGTGGCAATGATCCACGAAGTCACCCCTGCATTAGTTCTGGCCGACAGCGAACGGGCGCGCTTGATCCGCAAGGGCGATTACGCGGGCAGACTGTTCGATCTGACCCAGCCTTTTGAGACAGGTGAGATCGAACGCCGCAGTCATGTGCCGCTGGACAACCCACCCGAAGCTGACCCCGATGATGCCTGCACCATCCTGTTCACCTCGGGAACAACGGGACGCGTTAAGGGTGCGGTTCTTTCTCACCGCAACCTGATTACCGGACTGATGAGCGTGCAATTGTCAGGCATGCAAGTCTTGCACACCATGGCCGCACGCTTGGGCATACCGGTGGCAACCATGCTGCAGCATATGCCGCAGCAAGCAGCCCTGCTGGTCTATCCCTTGTTCCACATATCGGGCCTGGGTTCCGCTTTTCTGTCTCCGATGCTGGCCGGTTCCAAAATTGTGGTCATGCGGCGCTGGAATGCCGAACAGGCCCTGCGGTTCATCGCCGAGGAAAAGGTCACCATGTTCACCGGCGTTCCCACTATGTTGTGGGACGTTCTTCATTCCGCGCGGCTTTCCAATGCCGATCTATCCACGCTGACCAATATCGCCAGTGGCGGACAAGCGCTGCCGGTTAATCTGCTTGAGGAAATGCAAGCCCAGTGCCCCAAAGCGATGATGGGCACCGGCTATGGCATGACCGAGTGCGCCGGGGCCATTGCCCAAGCCGTGGGCGAAGATTTTATCCGCAGACCCAGTGCGGCTGGGCGGGTTCTGCCGCTGGTTGATGTCCGCATCGCCGGGCCTGACGGTCAGGATATGCCTGCCGGACAAGCAGGTGAAATTATGGTGCGCGGCGCCCAAATTATGCTGGGATACTGGAACCGGCCTGAAGATACCGCTGCTGTCCTGTCATCAGACGGCTGGCTGCGGACCGGCGATATCGGCATGATTGATGAAGACGGCTATGTTTTCATTGTCGACCGCAAGAAAGACATGGTCATATCGGGCGGCGAAAATATCTACTGCGCCGAGGTTGAGCGGGTGCTGGGCGAAATGCCGCAGATTACCGAATGCGCCGCTTTTGGCATACCCGATGACCGCTTGGGCGAAATGCTGGTCTGCGTGGTGCGGGCCAAGGGTATCACCGAAGACCAGATTATCCGCTGGGTTGCTGAACGGCTCGCCAAATACAAAGCCCCGGGGCAAGTTGCCTTTCTGGACGAGAGCCTGCCGCGCAACCATGTCGGCAAAGTAGACAAGATCACCCTGCGCGCGCGCTGGCACGAAATTTACGGAGTACAATGACTATGGGTATGCCCGCTGACATCAAAATTATCGACTGTATGCTGGGGATCCCCGAGGCCGAAGACCGCTCGGAATGGTTCGCGCCATTTCGCCCGCTGATCAAGGATGCCCAAACGCTTCAGCAATTTTCGATGCCTGCCCAATATATGTTCAAGGACGTGCCACAGACCGGCAAGACCGATGACTATGTCACATGGACGGTCGATCAGATGGACCGCTTCGGAATTGACAAAGCACTGGTCGGCTGGAACGAAAACGACACATCGCGCCGCGCCAAAGAAATGTTTGGTGATCGCTTTTTCTTCGACCTGCCGATTGACCCCAACAGGGGCATGGAAGAAGTGCGGCGGATCAAGCGGATCCACAGCGAAGTTGGTCTTTCGGCCGTATCGTGCTTCCCAGCTGGAACCCTGCCGCAAGTGGCGATCAATCACAAATATATGTTCCCCATCTATGCCTGCGCCGAGGAGCTGGGCTTGCCGATCCTGCTCAATGTGGGGATCCCCGGTCCGCGCATTCCGATGGAAACCCAGAAAGTTGAATATCTTGACGAGGTCTGCTGGTTCTTCCCCGACCTGAAGGTGGTGATGCGCCATGGTGCCGAACCATGGGATGATCTGGCGGTGAAGCTGATGCTGAAGTGGCCGAACCTTTATTATTCAACCAGCGCTTTCGCCCCCAAGCATTATCCCAAATCGATCATCGATTATGCCAATACGCGCGGCGCCGATAAGGTGATCTATGCTGGGTATTTCCCGATGGGTCTCAGCCTCGATCGGATCATGTCCGATATGCAGAACGTGCCATTCAAGGACGACGTGTGGCCGAAATTTCTGCGCGAAAACGCCTTGCGCGTTTTTGGCCTCAACTAAGACAAGAACCAAGAAGGTCCAGCGATGAGCAGCACCGAAAACAAAGCCGCCACCGATGCGCGCACCGCACCCGTGGCCGTGTGGCAAATCCTCGAAAAACTGCGGGGCCAAGACCTGCTGGATTGGCGCTTGGCCCCGATCGAAAATCGCGCCTCGTTGCAAGACCGCAATCTGGATATTGGCTTCCCCTTTGGCTGGTATGCCATCGAGCTATCATCAGACTTAGCCGTGGGCGAAGTGAAGCCGCTGCGATACTTTGCCCGCGATCTGGTTATGTGGCGCGGCGAAGATGGCGATGTCCGGATTATCGATGCCTATTGCAAGCATCTGGGCGCGCACATGGGCCACGGCGGCAAGGTTCATGGTAACCTGCTGGAATGCCCGTTCCACGCTTGGCGCTATGATGGCAACGAGGGCGTTGTCAAAGAAGTGCCCTATTCCCGATCCATTCCGCCGCAAGTGAAGCGCCGCTGCACCGTGACCTATCCGGTCAGCGAAGCCAATCGCTGGATCTGGATGTGGTACCACCCCGAAGGTATCGCGCCGCTGTGGGACGTAGAACACTTGCCTGAATGTTCTAATCCCGATTGGACTGACTTTGACGTTCATGAATGGAATGTCTGGGGCAATGTGCAGAACATGGCCGAAAACGGCGTGGATGTTGCCCATTTCAAATATATCCACGGCACGGCCAATGTGCCGCTGGGCGATTTGCGCTGGGGTGATTGGGGCCGCGGCGCGGATGTAAAAGCCAAGATGGGCACGCCTTGGGGCGAGGTTGATGGCCAAATCAGCTATGATACGATGGGTCCGGGACAAAGCTGGACACGCTTTACCGGCATTTCTGAAACCCTGCTGGTTGCCTGCATTACTCCGGTAGAGCTTGACCATTGTCACACGCGCTTTTGTTTTACCCAACCCAAAGCCCAGGCCGAAGGTGAACGTGCCGGTGTTGCCAAGGCAATTATCCGCGACATCTGCAAACAGTTCGATCAAGATAAGGTGATCTGGGATCGTCAGAAGTTCGAACCCAATCCCATCATCTGCGAAGGTGATGGGCCGATTGCCCAATTCCGCAAATATTATGCCCGCTACTATGTTGAAGGGCAGGGCAAGCCCGCGCCAAGGACGGGATCATAACCATGGCCACCCGGCGCGAGATCGTCATCGGCGGCACCAGTGCTGCATTGGCGGCCATGGCCAACACGGCAGCCAAGGCAAAGCCCGTCGTCGCGGAAAATTCTGTGCTCGACAGCCATGACGCGCTGGGTCTGGCGGAATTGGTGCGCAAACGGCACGTGTCGCCCAGCGAATTGCTAGAGGCGGCCATCGCCAAGGCGGAAGCGCTGAACCCGCGATTCAATTTTATTGCCCAACGTCACTATGACTATGCCCGCGCCGCGATTGCCCGGGGCTTGCCCAAGGGGCCCTTTACCGGGGTGCCGTGGCTGCTCAAAGATCTGAACACCCATATTGCCGGCGAGCTGACCGAAGGCGGCAGCCGGTTTTACAAGGGCTATCGCGCCACGGTAACCTCAGAACTGGTCAAACGCCATGAGGCGGCTGGCTTTGTGGTGTTTGGAAAAACCACTGCACCTGAATTCGGCCTGACCGCGACCACCGAAAACAAGCTGACCGGTGATACCCGCAATCCGTGGAATCCAGCCCATATCGCGGGTGGTTCATCCGGAGGGGCTGCGGTTGCTATCGCGGCAGGCGTTCTGCCTGCGGCCCATGCGACCGATGGTGGCGGATCAATCCGCATTCCCGCTTCGTGTTGCGGCCTGTTTGGCATGAAGCCAAGCCGGGGCCGGGTGCCTATGGGGC
>JBEGLE010000178.1:0-5842 GCA_041183725.1 Pseudomonadota bacterium
CCGTCTGCCGCGCGCGGGGGTGGGGCGAGCCGGATTGGCGACGATTTCCTGAAAGGCGTGCCGGGCAGCGATGGCCGGGGCAAGGCCCAGACCCCGGCTGGACCGGTGATCAGCGCACAGGTTCGGACATCGCTGCAAGCCGAAGTCAGTCGCCAGTTGAAGCCGCATTGGCAATCACCCGATGGCGTGGATGTTGATCAATTGGCTACGACGGTGGAATGGAACCTTAATCTTGATGGCACGTTGGCCAGCCAACCACGCTGCATTGCGCATCGCGGGGAAACGGCGGCGAACCGTCCGCAAGTGGATCGCCATTGTGAACAGGCTAAACGCGCCGTGCGTTTGACACGATTTGCTTTGCCGGCGCAGTTTTATGGTGGCTGGCAACGTATCCAGTTCGAATTTAACCGGAAGTTGAACTAATGAAGCCTATCGCCATTCTGTTGCTGATATTCGCCGCCACGCCCGGTGTGGCGCAAAGTCAGCAGAGTGCGCCTGCTCAGACGGCGCAACCTGCGGCGGATATTAGCCAAGCTGAGGTTCTGACCGGTACGGTCACCGATGACAGCTCCACGCAGAATATTGGCATCGCCATTCCCGCTTTCCCCACCGAAGCCGATGTGCAGACCTTCGCCAGCGCGGGGTCCACCGCCGAACTGGGGCGAGCGCTGGCTGAGGTCATCACCGCCGATCTGAAAGACAATGGTCTGTTCAAGCCCACTGGCCCAGCAGCCTTGCCCCTGCCCAGTTTGGCGCAGGTGACGGCCCCCGATTTTCCGCTGTGGCAGGGCAAAGGGGCCGACATGCTGGTGCATGGCTCGGTCAGTGCCGGGGCCAATGGCCAGCTGACAGTGGGTTGCTATCTTTATGACGTTGCCTTGAACCAACAGTTGATCAAGGCATCGTGGCAGGTCGGGCCGGCTGAATGGCGCCGCGCCGCGCACAAGTGTGCCGATGTGGTCTATGCCCGCCTGTCTGGCGAAAGCCCGTTCTTTGACAGCCGCATCGCCTATATTGCCGAAACCGGCCCCAAGGATCACCGGATGAAGCGCTTGGCGATCATGGATTCGGATGGGGCGAACCACCGCTTCATCACCACGGGACAGGCCATAGCCCTAACCCCGCGCTATTCGCCCGATTACAAGCAGATCGTCTATCTTAGCTATCTTAACGGCACGCCGCGGATTTATGTTTACGATACCGTGGCGGGCACGCAGCGATTGGTGACTGAGGGCAAGGGGCCAACCTTTGCCCCGCGCTGGTCACCCGATGGCCAATGGATCCTTTATTCGATGGCGCTGGGCGGCAATACCGATATCTATCGTGTGCCAGCCAGTGGTGGGGCCAGCCAGCGGTTGACCGATGGGCCGGGGATCGATGTGGGTGGGTCTTACTCCCCCGATGGCAGCAAGATCGTGTTTGAAAGCGATCGTTCCGGCGGCCAGCAGATCTATGTGATGAATGCTGATGGCAGTGACCCGCACCGGATCAGCTTTTTTGGCGGACGGGCGGCAACTCCGGAATGGAGCCCGCGCGGTGATCAGATTGCTTTTACCCATATTGCTGGGGATTTTCACATTGGCGTGATGAGCCCCGCTGGCGGCGCGTTGCGGCAACTGACCTCTGGCTGGCAGGATGAGGCCCCCACGTGGGCGCCCAATGGCCGGATCATCCAGTTCTTCCGCACCGAAAAAGGCACCGGGCGCACAGGCTTGTGGCAGGTCGATCTGACAGGCAAGAATGAGCGGCGCTTGCCCACACCGGTCGATGCTTCCGATCCGGCTTGGGGGCCGGTATTACCCTAAGGCAAATTCACACTAGTGTTTGTAATATTCGCAGATTAAGCTCGGCACCTTAGCCGCGTCGGATTGTTACCAAGGAGTATACCATGTCGCACACTTCACGGACCCTTGTTTTGCTTTTGGCCGGTTCGGCTGTTTTGGCTGGCTGCGCACCCAAGCCGCCCAAGCAATTGCCGCCAGAGCCCGGCCCAGCGGTGGCCACGGTAACCCAGACCACCCCCGGCACGGTGCAGGGCCCCGTCCCCGGCAGCCAAGCCGATTTTCTGGCTGCTCTGATGGGCCGCGATGTGATCTATTTTGATACCGACAAGTTCGATATCGATAGCACCGATGCCGCCGCGCTTCAGGCGCAGGCGCAGTGGTTGCTGAAGTATCCCGGCAAGCGCGCCTCGATTGAAGGCCACTGCGATGAACGCGGCACCCGCGATTACAACATCGCCTTGGGCGAAAAACGCGCCAATGCTGCGAAGAACTATTTGGTCAGTCTGGGTGTTGATGCCGGGCGTCTGACCACGGTCAGCTATGGCAAGGAACGGCCGGTGGACACGGGTTCAACTGAAGAAGCCTGGGCGAAGAACCGCCGTGCGGTAACCATCACCATCGATTGATTGGGGAACACCCTCCCCGCGTCGGGGAGGGCCCTTACCGCAGGCCGGGTAGGCTGGGCAGCGCAGGCAGTGCGCCCAGAGCAGCCTTGCTGGGTGCGGCCAGCATCGGTTGTGCGGCGCCGTTGCTTGCCGCCTGATGCGGCCCGCAGAGCGCAAAACCGGCCATCAACAGAACTGACAGGGCCGATGAAAGGGCAAGTTTGGGGCTCATGGTCTCGATCCAAAATTACTAACTAGGGTTACTATAGTGCATCCCAAGCCATGCTGCAATGCACAATAATGGCTAAATATGAATCCTTGGTTGCCAGTTCAACCCTTGTGCAACCCTATTCATAACGCCTAACGGGAAGCCATGAACCGCGTTGGCCGAAAGAATGATTGGGGCTTTCCCCGCTGGAGAGGCTATGAAGGCGCGCGCGAGGCTGCCTCGGTGCGGCTCTGTGACCGGGCCGGTTGCTCGGAACGCGGCGATTGCCCGGCCCCCAAAAGCCCGAACAAGCCGGAGCGTTGGTATTTCTGCCAGCAGCACGCCGCCGAATACAACGCCGGTTGGGATTATTTCGCCGGTCTGGACGCCGAAGAGGCGGCAGAGCGCGAGACGAAGGAACGCCAGACCCACGAAGGCTACCACGAAGCCGCGTTTTACGGCTGGTCGGGATCAGGCGATGGCAGCCGCAGTCCCGATGAGATGCGGGCGCTAGAGGTGCTGGGGCTGGATAGCGATGCTGATTATGATGCGGTGAAGAAGGCGTGGCGGACGAAGGCCAAGGAGGTCCACCCCGATGTGCGGCCGAACGATGAAGCGGCGGCCAAGGCGTTTCAGGCTTTGCAACTGGCCTATGAAGTGCTGCGCGCCGCGGAAGAACGCCGGGAGTGGAAGGGCTAGGCCTTGGCTTTCCGGCCCACGCCATCAAGCCATGATGTGCTTGATCCCATCAACGACATATTGCGCCGCTAGAGCAGCCAAGAGCACACCCAGCAGACGGGTGATCACCGCTTCGACCCGGGTTCCCATTAACTTCATCAGTGGACGTGCCGCCGCCAGTGCAAGGAAGGTCAGCGCCATGACGGCGGCCAGCGCCGCCAGAATGACCAGCGTGGCCGACGTGCCTTCAGACCGCGCCATCAGCAGCATGATCGTGGCGATCGAGCCCGGACCGGCGATCATCGGCATGGCCATGGGAAATACCGAAACGTCTTCGACCTCTGGCGTGTGCATGATTTCTTCGGCCCGTTTTTCCCGCCGCTCGGTGCGTTTTTCCAGCACCATTTCCAGCGCGATGACAAACAGCATGATGCCGCCTGCGATGCGGAACGAATTGAGTTCAATGTGCAGAGCATCCAGCAGGCTTTCGCCAAGCAGGGCAAAGAACACCAAGATCAGCGTGGCGATTACACAGGCGCGCGCGGCCATCGATGTGGCTTGGGCAGGGCTCGCCCCTTTGGCCAAACCAGCATAGATCGGCGCACAACCGGGCGGGTCAATCACCACGAACAGGGTGACAAAGGCCGAAAAGAACAGAGCGAGCATGGTTATTGGTCCCCAACCGTGTCGCTGAGCGCGATTTGATCGTGGCCATCTTTTTTCCAGTGCACCACCAGGCTATGCGCGCCGTTGGTGGTTCCTGTTACCTGCCAGGTCAGGCTGCCATCGACCGATTTTCCGGCGTGCAGGGCGGGATTCAGCGGCGGCAAGCCTTTGCTTTTGCCCTGTGACGTGCTTGGCATCGGTGTGGGGCGTGCGGCACGATCCGGGCAATCGGCAATGCGGCCGCTGATCATTTCTGGCGCGGCCAAAGGCGCTGTCAAATCGCCGCCATGGTCCAGCAGCCATTTATAGCTGCCGTCCTTTTGTCGCTGCCAGATCGTGGTGAACCAACCAGAGCCATTGTTTGGATGCTGCCATGCGCCATGGCTGACCATCAGTGATCCATCGCAGCTCGACCAGACCTCATTCACCTGCCACTTCACAGCTATGGGCGGATTGGCCCGCCCTTTCAGCCAGCCTTGGGCATAGACCATCTGCGGGGTAAACATCACCGCATCGGGCGCGGCATAGGTGGCAAAGGCGCTCCATTGCCCTTTGTCTTGCGCGGCTTGGGCAAAGGCCAATTCGGTGGCGATCACCGCGCTGGGATTGGCATAGGAATTGCCAGAGCGGCTTTCCCCCCGCTCAGTATGGCCGGGATGCTCCTGCGCTTGGGCTCCCGAGGCCAGCGCCAGTGCGCCAGCGATCAGGAGCCGGTATGTCACAGCACGGTCTCATCAAAGGCGATGCCCGCATTGCGGTGCGCGGCAACCAGAGTGTTGCGCAGCAGGACGGCAATGGTCATTGGGCCAACCCCGCCGGGCACAGGCGTTATGGCTCCGGCCACCTGTGCGACATCGGCATAGGCGACATCGCCAACCAAGCGGCCTTTGTCGGCACCATCAGCGGGCGGCAGGCGATTGATGCCCACATCAATCACCGTGGCGCCCGGCTTGATCCAATCGGCTGTCACCATTTCGGCCCGGCCAACCGCGGCCACCACAATATCAGCGCGGCGCACCACATCGGGCAGGTTCTTGGTGCGGCTGTGCGCCACGGTCACGGTGCAGCTTTCGGCCAAGAGCAATTGCGCCATTGGCTTGCCGACGATGTTTGAGCGGCCAATCACCACAGCATCAAGGCCGGACAGCGATCCCAAGTGATCCTTCAGCAGCATCAGGCAGCCCAGCGGCGTGCAAGGCACAAAGCCGGGCAGGCCAACCGAAAGGCGGCCGGAATTGACCACATGAAAGCCATCAACATCCTTATCGGGATTGATCGCGGCGATCACCTTTTGCTCATCGATATGGCTGGGCAGCGGCAGTTGCACCAGAATGCCGTCCACCGCCGGATCGGCGTTCAGCTTTTCAACCACATCAAGCAACGCGCCTTCGGCGGTGTCGGCGGGCAGCTTGTGTTCAAAGCTGGCCATGCCGCTGGCCACGGTCTGCTTACCCTTGCTGCGGACATAGACTTGGCTGGCGGGGTCTTCGCCCACCAGCACCACGGCCAAGCCAGCCTTGCGGCCAGCATGAACCGCGAACTGGGCAGCAGCCACGCCAATGCGGCCGCGCAAGGCTTCGGCAAAGGCTTTGCCGTCAATGACAGAGGCGGTCATCACAGGCTTCCTGCTGCCAGATTGCGCAGAATGATCTGCAGCACGTTCAGGCCGATGATCACCACCATGGGGGAAAAGTCTATCCCGCCGGTGTTGGGCAGCCTGCGGCGCACCGGCCCCATGATTGGTTCCAGAATGGCATTCACCGCGTGCCACACGGCGGCAACCAAGCGGTTGTGCAGATTGACCACGTTCAAGGTGATCAGCAGGCTGAGAACCAATTGCACAATCACCACGGTAACGATGATCGAGATCAGGTAATTGATAATTTCAAACAGGGTGACGA
>JBEGLE010000179.1:0-17067 GCA_041183725.1 Pseudomonadota bacterium
GCGCTTTGCCCTGTGATTGCTGATGTCTTGGCGGCGCTGGGGCAAAGCAATGCATGGTTGGTGCGGATGTCTGGTTCGGGGGCAACCTGCTTTGCTCTGTATGATGATAAGGAGCAGATGCAGCAAGCTGCGACAAAAATTGGTCAAAATCAGCCAAACTGGTGGCTAATGCAGGGGCGACTGCGGTGAGTGATGCCCCCTATCGTCTGCTTGGCACACCGCGCTTAGGTGGAATTTTGGTGGTATCTGATCACGCTGCCAACCAGGTGCCACCGGATATTGATCTGGGCATTGCCCCAGAACTGCTCTTTTCGCATATCGCCGTCGATATTGGTGTGCGCCAAGTGGGGGAATTGCTGGCGGAGCGAGCTGGTTTTGCTGCGTTTCAGGCCACGGTCAGCCGCTTGGTTTGCGATGTGAACCGCGATGAACATGCGCCCGGTCTAATCCCGATCGCCAGTGATGGTCATGCGATCCCCGGTAATGCACTGGATCATGTTGGGCATGAGGCGCGCAAGGCTCGGTTTTATCACCCTTATCACGGCGCGCTTGCCCACCAGTTGGATGCTATGCCGCCGGCGCTCATTCTTTCTATTCATAGCTTTACCCCGCAACTGGCCAGTCATCCCGATGCGGTGCGGCCGTGGCATGTAGGGGTGCTGTACAACGAGGATGATCGCGCGGCGCGGATCGCCATTCCTCTGCTTGCGGCCGAAGGCTTGGTGGTCGGTGATCAGCAGCCCTATTCGGGCAAATTGCTGAATTACACGATGAACCGCCATGCAGAGGCTAAGGGGCGGGCCTATCTGGGGGTGGAAATCCGGCAGGATGAAATTGCCGATGCCGCAGGGCAAGCGCGTTGGGCAGAGCGATTGGCCCGCATTGCCAATCAAGTGGCATTGGCTATGCCATCATAGCCTTGCACTTAGTCTCAAATTTTACCTTCGACTGACTGCGTAAGCTGGACTAGGGCTTATCGATTGCCTGATAATTAAAACATCATACCCGAGGATATTCGCATGCCTGCCTATCGTTCACGCACCTCCACTCATGGACGCAATATGGCCGGAGCCAGAGGCCTGTGGCGCGCCACCGGCATGAAGGATGCGGATTTCGGCAAGCCGATTATCGCGGTGGTCAATTCTTTTACCCAGTTCGTCCCCGGCCATGTCCACTTGAAGGACCTTGGCCAAATGGTCGCGCGCGAGATTGAGGCGGCAGGCGGTGTTGCCAAGGAATTTAACACCATAGCCGTGGATGATGGTATCGCCATGGGCCACGATGGCATGCTCTATAGCCTGCCCAGCCGTGATCTGATCGCTGATAGCGTTGAATATATGGTCAATGCGCACTGCGCCGATGCCATGGTGTGCATTTCCAATTGCGACAAGATCACCCCGGGCATGCTGATGGCGGCGCTTAGGATCAACATTCCGGTGGTTTTTGTCTCGGGCGGGCCAATGGAAGCGGGCAAGGTTATCTTGCGCGGCAAGGAAACTGCGCTTGATCTGGTTGATGCCATGGTCGCCGCAGCGGACGAGAAATATACCGATGAGGAAGTCAACGCGATTGAGCGTTCGGCTTGCCCTACCTGCGGTTCCTGCTCGGGCATGTTCACCGCCAATTCGATGAACTGCCTGACCGAAGCCTTGGGCCTGTCGCTGCCCGGAAATGGCTCGCAGCTTGCCACGCATGCCGATCGCAAAGAGCTGTTCTTGCAAGCCGGTCGCTTGGTGGTTGATCTGTGCCGCCGTTATTACGAACAGGATGATGCCAGCGTGCTGCCGCGCAGCATTGCCAGCTTTGGCGCCTTTGAAAACGCCATGTCGCTGGATATCGCCATGGGCGGATCGACCAACACCGTGCTTCATCTGCTCGCCGCCGCGCATGAGGCAGAGGTGGACTTTACCATGGCGGATATTGATCGCCTCTCGCGCCGGGTGCCGTGCCTTAGCAAAGTTGCGCCCGCCAAGGCCGATGTCCACATGGAAGATGTTCACCGCGCCGGGGGCATCATGGCCATTCTGGGCCAATTGGAGCGGGCAGGCTTGCTCAATGCTGATTTGCCCACGGTTCACAGTGCAACCTTGGGTGATGCCTTGAATGCCTGGGATATCAGCCGGACGAATGACCCAGCGGTGCATCAGTTCTTCCTTGCTGCACCGGGCGGCGTGCCCACACAGGTGGCTTTCAGCCAGAACCGCCGCTGGGACGATTTGGACCTTGATCGACAAAATGGGGTGATCCGCTCGGCTGACCATGCTTTTTCCAAGGATGGCGGTTTGGCCGTGCTGACTGGCAATGTCGCGCGTGATGGCTGCATCGTAAAGACGGCTGGGGTTGACGATTCAATTCTGAAATTCACCGGCCCGGCTAAGGTGTTTGAAAGCCAAGACGCGGCCGTGGCGGGTATCTTGACCGGTCAGGTTATCGCCGGCGATGTTGTGGTGATCCGCTATGAAGGGCCAAAGGGTGGTCCGGGCATGCAGGAAATGCTCTATCCCACCAGCTATCTGAAATCGAAGGGGCTGGGTGCCGCCTGCGCCTTGATCACTGATGGCCGTTTTTCCGGCGGTACTTCGGGCCTGTCTATCGGCCACGTTTCGCCAGAGGCGGCGGAAGGCGGTGTCATCGGACTGGTTGAAACCGGCGATGTGATTGCCATCGATATTCCGGGGCGCAGCATCAGCTTGGTGGTTGCCGATGATGTGCTGGCTGCCCGCCGCGCCGCGATGACGGCCAAGGGCGATGCGGCATGGCAGCCAGAGGCCCCGCGCAAGCGCAAGGTTTCGGTGGCGCTGCAAGCCTATGCCGCCATGGCAACCAGTGCCGCGCGCGGTGCGGTGCGCGATCTTTCGCAGCTTAAAGGCAGCAAGCCTTCGAACTAAACCAGCAGGGGATAGCGGCGCCATGCGGACAGATAACCATAGCCAGCCGCTATTTACCAAGTGCGATCAGGTCTTGACCGTGGCGCAGATGCGCGCGGCGGAACAGGCGTTGATTGTGGCTGGCTCCAGCGTTGATGCCCTGATGCAAGTGGCGGGGCACGGGGCGGCTGCGTGGATTTGGCGTATTGCCGCGCAGCGCCGCGTTACAGTGCTCTGCGGACCCGGCAACAATGGCGGCAATGGCTATGTGATTGCCGAGGCATTGCGCGAAAAGGGCGGCCATGTGCAGGTCATCGCCGGTGCAGAGCCGAAGACCGCCGCCGCGCAGCAGGCCCGCACGTTGTTTGCTGGCGAAGTTCTTGGCCCTGATGCGCTGGTAGAGGGCGATATACTGGTCGATTGCCTGTTCGGCAGTGGCCTGACACGGGCTTTATCAGCCGCGCATTTTGCCCTGTTGTCCCAGCTTGCTGCCCGCCATGCCATCCGCATTGCCATCGATCTGCCCAGCGGCATGGAGAGCGATAGCGGTGCGGCGCTGAATGAAGGGCTGCCTGATTATCACCTCACTCTGGCGCTTGGCGCATGGAAGCAGGCGCATTTCCTGATGCCCGCCGCGGCGCACATGGGCGCCTTAAGGCTGGTTCCCATTGGCGTGGAGCCGGTGCCAGGTGCCGCCGCAGTTATCCGTCAGCCGCACCTCTGTGCGCCGGTTACCGATTCCCACAAATATCGCCGTGGCCTGCTGGGGGTGATCCCTGGCACCATGCCGGGTGCAACCGTGCTGGCCGCAATAGCGGCGCAGCATGCGGGGGCAGGCTATGTGAAGTTGCTGGATGCTGGCGATGCGCGGCTGCCCTATGATCTGGTAGGCGATAGTGCGTCGTTGGCCGAAGCCGTGCAAGATCACCGGCTGAACGCCTTGTTGATTGGGCCAGGCTTGGGGCGTCATGGGACCAGTTTGGAACGCCTGGCGATAGCGCTGTCTTCTGAGGTTCCCTTGGTGCTGGATGCTGACGCATTAATGCTGCTTACTCCGCGCTTGCTTGAGGAGCACACCGCCCTAGTGATCGCCACCCCGCATGAAGGCGAATTGGCCGCATTGGAGCAGTCTTTTGGCTGCACGGGTGGAGGGTCAAAGGCGGATCGTGCCAGTGCGCTGGCCAAAGCATCTGGCATGGTTATCGTTGCCAAAGGACCGGACAGCGTGATCGCCGCGCCGGATGGACGGGTGGCATTCGCCCCGCGCGCTTCGGCTTGGCTATCAACAGCTGGCACGGGGGATGTGTTGGCCGGAGCCATAGCCAGCCGCCTTGCCACGGGGGCCTCTGCCTATCAGGCTGCCTGCGAAGGCATGTGGCTGCATGGCGAGGCGGCTAGGCTGGCTGGGCCGGTCTTAACTGCCTCACAGCTTGCCGAGACGCTCCGCAGCGCCTACGCGGCCTGCCTGTGACTGATCCTGATCAAACAATTGCACCCGAAGAGATTCTGCGCATCGCCGCCAAAGGTGATGGGGTAACTGCATCTGGCCGCTTCGCTTTGGGCGCCGCGCCCGGCGATCTGCTGTTGGCGGATGGCACCCTGCAACCGGGGCCGCACCACATTGCCCCGGCTTGCCGCCATTTCGGTCAGTGCGGCGGCTGTCAGTTGCAGCAGTTGGATGAAGAGAGCCTTACCGCCTTTGTTGAAGCGCGGGTGGCTAATGCCTCTGCCAGTCAGGAATTGGGGGCTGAACATATCGCTCCGCCGCACCTTTCGCCTCCAGCCAGCCGCCGCCGTGCCTCGCTTCGGGCGGAGAGCTCTGGTGGCAGGGTGGTGATTGGCTATCGCGAAGCGAAATCGCATCGGCTGGTGGAACTGGTCGAATGTCCGGTTCTCTTGCCAGAATTTGTCGCTCTGCTGCCCGACCTGCGCAAGCTGGTGATCCGTATGGGGCAAAGCAGTGCGGCCAAACAAGGTAAACGCGGCGGCCGGGGTAAGCATCCGCAAGAGCGCATGGCCGCTGATATTGACCTTGCGATGACCGAACAGGGCGTTGATCTGGGAATTAAAGGGCTGAAGGCCGAGGGTTTGCCCGCGGTTGAGATGCTGCTCGATTTTGCGCGTAATCATGGCTTGGCGCGGATTGTGCTGGATCAGGGGTACGGACCAGAAGCGGTCTGGGAGCCTGAGCCGGTTACTGTGCGGCTGGGCAATGTCAGTGTGCAATTTCCGCCCGGCGCCTTTTTGCAGACTACGGTAGATGGCGAACAGGCTCTGTCTGATGCTGCCTGCGAATGGCTGGCCGGTGTTCCCACAGTGGCCGATCTGTTTTCCGGTCTGGGCACTTTTGCCTTTGCTTTGGCTGGGCAGGGCAGCAAGGTTTTGGCGGTTGAGGCCGCACGCGATGCCTATTTCGCTTGCAAAGCCGCGGCGGACAAAGCGCAATTGCCGATCTTTGCCATGCACCGCGATTTGTTTCGCAACCCTTTGATGCGCGATGAATTGGATAAATTTACCGCTGTCTTGCTCGATCCCCCGCGGGCTGGAGCGCGCGAACAGATAGAGCGACTGGCCGACAGCCAAGTTAGCCGGATTGTCTATATTAGCTGCAATCCCTCAAGCTGGTCGCGCGATGCGGCGCTGTTGCTGGATGGCGGCTATCGCTTGGTTGAAGTGCGCCCGGTTGGCCAGTTCCGTTGGTCGACACATGTGGAACTGGCCAGCCTGTTTGTACGCTAGGCGCGGAACAGCGCCGCTGCGGCGTGAACAACCAGTGCGATCAAGCACAAGGTTGACAGGGTAAATAGCCCAAAGCGCAGCATGATTTTGTTGATCGTGACTTGCACCAGCGAATGGATAATGCGCAGGCCGACATAGGCCCATGCCAAACTGGCATTCAGCCCGTCACCTTGACCAATCAGCGCCAGAACCAGGGCGATCGCATAGAATACGGTTGGTGCTTCATGTAGATGATTGTAATTGTGGGCCTTCCACTGCACGTCTGGTGGCAATATGCTATCCAGATCTTTGCCCGTGCCACCGGCCTTGGTGGTCAGATCAATATTGGCTTTCTGCATCGCGGGGATGCGGGTGACATACATCCAGACCCACATCACCATGGTCCAAGCGGCCAGGGCAACAACGGGTTTCAGGATTTCCATACCAATTACGGTCATCATTTTCTCCTCACGCCAAAAACGCAGTTACCATTATTGCGCGCACGGCCAGCCCGATCAGGCATAGGGTTGAAAGCAGAAACAGGGCAAAGCGCAACGGAATGCGGTTTACAGTTGCCTGCCATACTGAGTGGGCCATGCGGAGGGCTACATAGCCCCAAGCGAGGGCAACATCGTTTGCTGTGGCGCCCATGATCGCCAAGATAATAACGGCCGGATAGAAAATTGTCGGTTGTTCCATCAGGTGACTGAAATTGTGGGATTTCCACATGACTTTATCCGGCAGAACACCGTTTAGATTTTCACCGCGCCCGCCCGGCGGAACTTTTTTCAGATCAATTCCGTGTTTTGCAAAGGCGGCAAAACGGGTTTGCATCACCCACAGCGCAACGATCAACGACCACAAAACCAGCACTGCCGCAGGCGCGAGCATCTTGGCTTCCATTCTATCACCCCCCCAATTGCAATCCTGTGCTGAGACTGTGTTAGGGGGCGCATAGTGTCAACGCTGGCCTTCAGAATTGTTCAATGTCAGATCAAAGCAGCACGCTTGCATTAACTGCGGCAATCGCCACTCCTTGGACCGTGGGGTCGCGCAGTCCTTGAGATGTCATGGAACCAGCCTATATGGCCAACCTTGCTGGGCCTAGAGGAGAAGCGCGTTGAGCACAGTTCTGGTGATTGGGGCAGGGGGGGTCGGATCGGTTGCCGTCCATAAGATGGCAATGAATCCGTCTATTTTCAGCGCGATTCACCTCGCCAGCCGAACCCAAGCAAAATGCGATGCGATTGCCGAATCGGTTAAGGCGCGCACCGGCCAGAGCGTGGCAACCTATGGCATCGATGCCGAAGATACGCCTGAGCTGATCAAACTGATACAGCAGATCGGGCCTAAGCTGGTGATCAATCTGGCGCTACCCTATCAAGATCTGGCGATTATGGATGCCTGCTTGGCCACCGGCGTCGATTATATGGACACCGCCAATTACGAACCGCGAGAAGAAGCCAAGTTCGAATATAAGTGGCAGTGGGCCTACCACGATCGCTTTAAGGAAAAGGGCATTATGGCCTTGCTGGGATCAGGCTTTGATCCGGGTGTGACCAGCGTCTTTGCTATGTGGCTCAAGAAGCACAAGTTGAAGACCATTCGCTTGCTGGATATTCTGGATTGCAACGGCGGCGATCATGGCCAAGCCTTTGCCACCAATTTCAACCCGGAAATCAACATCCGCGAAGTGACCGCGCCTGCCCGTCACTGGGAGAACGGCCAGTTCATCGAAACCCCGGCCATGGGGGTGAAGCAGCAGTTCGACTTTGAGGGTGTTGGCCCCAAGACGATGTACATGATGTACCACGAAGAGCTGGAAAGCCTTGCCAAGTTCCTGCCCGAAATGGAGCGCGGCCGCTTTTGGATGACCTTTGGCGAGGCTTATATCACCCACCTGCAGGTCTTGCAGAATGTTGGCATGACCCGCATTGATCCGGTGATCTATGAGGGCAAGGAAATCATTCCCTTGCAGTTCCTGAAGGCGGTTCTGCCTGAACCCAGCTCTTTGGGTGCAACGACCAAGGGCAAGACCAATATTGGTGATATCGCCACGGGCGAGGCGCTGGATGGTTCAGGCGAAAAGACCTTCTACATCTCTAATATCTGCGATCACGAAGATGCCTATGCCGAAACCGGCAATCAGGCGATCAGCTATACGACCGGCGTGCCGGCGATGATCGGGGCCGCCATGATGCTGACTGGCGCGTGGCAGGGCCAAGGCGTGTTCAACATCGAAGAATTCGATCCCGATCCCTATATGAACATGCTCAACCAGCATGGCCTGCCCTGGCAGGTAAAGGAACTTGACGGGCCGCTGGCGTTCTAAGCCTTAGGTGCATTCATCCGCTTGGCCTGCGCTTGTCGAAGGCCCCGTGCCAAGGCTAAGGCTGTTCCATGGAAACACGTGCAGGCGATCCGGGGGCTTTTGCCCATTTTGACCTTAACCGGGTGGATAGCCCGGCCTTTGTCGTGGATGCGGCAAAGCTGCGGGCGAACCTTGCGGTTCTGGCTGATGTCGGCAACCGCGCCGGGGTTAAGGTGCTTTCGGCGCTGAAGGCCTTTTCCCTATGGAAAGTCGCGCCCTTGGTGAATGACTATCTGGATGGTGTCTGCACGTCTGGCCTGTGGGAAGCGCGGCTGGCGAACGCGCATTACAAGGGTGAAATCGCCACCTATTGCGCGGCCTATAAAGCCGAGGACCTGCCAGAAATCTGTGCGATTTCCGATCATGTGATCTTCAATTCGCCCAGCCAGATCGCCCGGTTCCGGGAAGTGCTGGATGCCCAGCCAAGTGTCTTTGACATTGGCCTGCGAATCAATCCGATGCACGCCGAAGGTGAAGTGCCCCGCTATGATCCCTGTGCCCCGCACTCGCGGCTGGGCTATCCGATCAATCAGCTCTGTGAAGCCGATCTGGCGGGGGTGAAAGGGCTTCACTTTCACACCCTGTGCGAGCAGGATTTTGCCCCGCTGGAACGGACTTGGCAGGCGGTGTTCCCGCATATTGAACGCTATTTGCCGCAACTCGAATGGCTGAACTTTGGTGGCGGCCACCATATAACCCGTGCCGATTATCAGCGCGATGATCTGGTCGCTTTCCTCACCCGCGTGAAAGCGCAGACCGGCTGCGAAATCTATCTGGAACCTGGGGAAGCCGTGGCGCTGGATGCCGGTATTCTGGTTGGCACCCTGCTTGATACCCAATGGAACGGCATGCCGATTGCCATCACCGATATTTCCGCCACGTGTCATATGCCCGATGTCATCGAAGCGCCCTATCGCCCCGCCATGCTGGGGGAATTAGCAGAAGACGATGTCTTAATCGACGAAGGGCAGGGCGGAGCCGTGCGGCTGGGCGGGCCTTCGTGTTTGGCGGGTGATGTGATTGGCGATTATCGTCTGCCCGTGGCCGCAGTGCCGGGGGCGCGTTTCGCGTTTCTGGATCAGGCGCATTATTCGATGGTTAAAACCACAACCTTTAACGGGGTGCCGCTGCCATCAATTTGGCTGTGGGATAGCGAAAACGATGCGCTGGAATGCGTGAAGCGCTTTGGCTGGGAAAGCTTCCGCGACCGTCTGAGCTGAGGCCGTGTAAACCCGTTTTTCTACATGGGCTGCGCTGCCTGATTCGGCGGGTGAATTATGGCTCTGATTCGTATTTTCCGCATCCCGGTACTGTGAATTCACCCCAATATTACAACAGCATGCCACGCATATTACAAAAAATATGCAAGATTCACTGTAAGTTACATCTTTACCAAAACAGGGGGGGATTTTTTCTTGCAGTTCGGACCCAGCGGCCTATTACGACCCCCCGCTGCCCCATGGGGACTTCCAAACCGCAAGGCAGCCTTGTTCAATGATTCGTTTGGGGGTCCCTTGAGTTGCACATCTATCCTGACGCACCGGCTGTAGTTCGCGCCCTTTCGCCCGACGAACCCGTAATTCTCAATCGTCCGCAAGCGGCCGCCCGCGCAGCGCGTTTCTTTGTCGAAACGTTCCCCGGCAAATCGCTGTATGCGGTGAAAGCCAATCCTTCGCCCGATCTGCTTCAGGTCTTGTGGGATTCGGGCATCACCCATTACGATGTCGCTTCGATTGCCGAAGTGCGTCTGGTGCGCGCCACACTGCCTGATGCAGTGCTGTGTTTCATGCATCCGGTAAAGACTACCAGCGCGATTGCCGAAGCCTATTTCGATCATGGCGTGCGCACGTTCAGCTTGGATACGCAAGAAGAGCTGGAAAAGATTGTCGCTGCGACGTCTGATCAGGCTGGTGAAGCTGCTGCCGATCTACGGCTTTGCGTGCGTTTGCGTGTGTCGTCAGACTATTCGGAGCTTAGCCTCGCTTCCAAGTTCGGGATCGATTTGGCTGATGCCGCACCCCTGTTGCAGGCCACCCGTCAGGTGGCTGACTGGCTGGGCGTCTGCTTCCATGTTGGCAGCCAAGCCATGACCCCATTCGCCTATGTTCAGGCACTGGAACGCGTGCGTGCGGCGATTGTCGATGCCGCCGTTACGGTTGACATCATTGACGTGGGTGGGGGCTTTCCCTCGATCTATCCGGGTATGGAGCCGCCGCCACTGGAAGATTACTTTGGCGCGATCCACCGCGCGGCCGAATCGCTGCCGGTTTCCTATTCATCGGAACTGTGGTGCGAGCCGGGCCGGGCGCTGTGCGCTGAATACAATTCGATGATCGTGAAGGTTGAACGCCGCCGCGGCAAAGAACTGTACATCAACGATGGCGCCTATGGTGCGCTGTTTGATGCCGCCCACATCGGCTGGCGCTTTCCGGTAAAGCTGCTGCGCGACGATGCGGAAGGCGAAAGCGAAGGTTTCAGCTTCTTTGGCCCAACCTGCGATGACATGGATTTTATGGAAGGGCCATTTGCCCTGCCAGCCTGCACGGGCTCGGGTGATTTCATCGAGATCGGCATGCTGGGTGCCTATGGTGCTGCCATGCGGACCCGGTTTAATGGCTTTGGCCATGGCGTATCAGTTGAAGTTGCCGATGAGCCGATGGCGAGCCAATACCGTGGTGGCCGCCGTGATCCGCGCTTCAGCGATAATGTTGTTTCCTTGCGCTAATTTTTGAGCAACTCGCTCAGTTTATCCGGCGGCGCATCCCTTAAAGGATTGCGCCGCCGCTTCGTATTACGCTTGCCAATCTGAATATCCGGAGACAGGAAGAGGCATGAATAGTAACCTTCTTGCTCGATTCCTCGCCGTCGCCGCTTCGTTAGGTGATAAGCCATTTTTGATTGAGAATGGCGAGTGTGTCTTATCTTTCTCTGATCTTGAAGAGCAAACTGGCCGGTTGGCGGCTAGGCTGGCGGCCTTGGGGGGCAAGCCCGGTGAACGTATCGTGGTGCAAGTGGAAAAGAGCCCACAGGCGGTTTTGCTCTATCTGGCGGTGCAACGGTTGGGCATGGTCTTTGTGCCGCTCAATACCGCCTATACAGCAGGCGAATTGGCCTATTTCCTGAGCGATGCCGATCCCGTAATTGCGGTTTGCCGCCCTGCTGATGTGGCTGCGGTTATTGCTCTGGCTGGCACAGCGCAGGTCGTCACTTTGGGCGATGACGGTTCGGGCAGTCTGCTATCAGATATGCCTCTAGACAGCGCCCCCTTGGCGCAGCGCGAACCGGATGATTTGGCTGCGATTCTATACACCTCTGGCACGACCGGGCGATCAAAGGGAGCAATGCTTACCCATCGTAACCTCTTGGCGAATGCGGAAACGCTTCATAACCTGTGGCGCTGGTCTAGCGAAGATGTCTTGCTGCATATTCTGCCAATCTATCACGTTCACGGACTGTTTGTGGCGCTGCATGGCGCATTGCTGGCAGGGGCTACGGTTCTGTTCCATCGCGGCTTCGATCCCGCGAAAATTATCACGCAGTTTGCAACGGCTACGGTGATGATGGGTGTGCCGACCCATTACACCCGGTTGCTTGATATGCCCGAGTTAACCCCTGCTGCGTGTGACCACATGCGGCTGTTCGTATCTGGCTCTGCACCACTGCTGGCCGAAGTGCACGATCGCTTTGCCGCCATGACTGGCCAGCGCATTCTTGAGCGCTATGGGATGACCGAGACTGGTATGATCACCTCTAACCCCTATGATGGGGAACGGGTGGCAGGCACGGTTGGTTATGCCCTTCCCGGAGAAGACGTTCGCATCCGGGACGGTGACCAAGACGCAGCGCCGGGTGAGCCTGGCGTTCTCGAAGTCCGTGGCCCCAATGTCTTTGCCGGATATTGGCGCCAGCCCGAAAAGACTGCCGAAGAATTTCGCGAGGGTGGATTTTTTGTCACCGGTGATATCGCGACCATGGCATCCGACGGACGGATTACTCTGGTTGGCCGGGCGAAAGACCTGATCATCGCAGGGGGACTTAACATCTACCCTAAGGAAATTGAGGAAGCGATTGATGCTTTGCCGCAGGTTGATGAAAGTGCGGTAATTGGCGTGCACCATCCAGATCTGGGTGAGGGGGTGGTTGCCGTGGTTGTGCCGCAAAAGGGGGCAAGCCTTGATCCTGAAGCCATGCTTGTCAGTCTTGAAGGCCAATTGGCGCGGTTCAAGCGGCCTCGGCATATTGCCATTGTCGCCGCTTTGCCGCGCAATGCCATGGGCAAGGTGCAGAAGGCAGAACTGCGCAAGGAATATGCCAACCTGTTTAAACGGTGAAAGGCGACGAATTCGGTTCTTGCTGTTACCTCGCACCGACAGCAGTCAGCACCGCACGGGCTAGTTCTGCCTGATCGGCGTTCGTTTTCATTACCGTTGGCAGCACCGAAACCTCGAGGCCCATGGCCACTACGCTATCTGCATCGGCTTTGTCGCTGGTATCTATCACCAGATGATTAAGCAAAGTGCCGTAATATTCGGCAATCGCCTGGTTTGAGCGGGCCAGCCCCAGTTCATCCAACAGTTTGGAAAGCGGTCCCTTGAGAGCATTGCCGCCGACCAAAGGTGAAACCGCTATGCAGGGTACAGATAGGGTTGAAAGCGTTCCGCGCAGCCCCTTCAGTGCCAGAAAGGGGTCGATGCTGAGAAACGGATTGGAGGGACAAATCACCACAGCTGCCAAATCGGGTCGGGTTAAGGCATGGATAAGGCCGGCGGACGGTTCTGCTGTTTGGGAACCGGTAAAGCGAATGGCTTTAACTGCGGGGCGGCACTGTTCCCCGACAAAATAGGACTGAAAATCAAGCCACCCATCATCCGTTTCTACTTGGGTGCGAAGGGGATCGTCGCTCATGGGAATAATGCTATGGGCAATACCTAGCGCAGCGGTAAGCCGCGCCGTTACTGCAGATAGGCTTTCGCCGGCGCGCAATCGCCAGCTCCGGGCGATATGCATAGCCAGATCGCGATCACCCAGATTGAACCAATCGGCTTCACCAAGTGCCTTTAGCCGGGCCATCGCCTGCCATGTTTCATCAGCCATGCCCCAGCCGCGCTGGCGATCATTGAGACCAGCCATGGCATAGGCCACCGAATCGATATCCGGGCAGACGGTTAGGCCCAAATGTTCAAAATCATCCCCGGTGTTAACCGCAATCGTCAGGCGTTCAGGCGGCAGAATGGCGGCAAGGCCTGATGCCAGCTTGGCCCCGCCAACGCCGCCGGAAAGCGCCAGAATATGTCCTGCGGTCATGGAAACAAATCCCCATCAGCCGGGCGCATGATGGATGTCGCGCCCAGTCCATCCTCATCGGTAATCCAGCGCCCAGCACCGCGAACAACGGCAACAGGCGTTCCTTCTGCCCCTTCGCCCATGGCCAGAACGGCAAAACCGGCTATGGCATCCGCCACCGCCACCACGGTCGCCTGCAAGGTGCGGCCAAACATATCTTGCTGTCCGCGGCGATCATCGGTGTGAATGATGCCCGCACAACCAATGGTCGTGCCCAAAGTGCCTTGCCGCCAAGCGCGGCCTAGGCTGTCGGCAATCAAGACCGCAGGCGCGCTGCCTAAAGCTGAGCGAAGACCCGCGCGAATAGCTTGGGCACTGGCATCAGGGGCCTTGGGCCACAGCAAAACCATATCACCATCACCGCCGACCACATTTGATGAATCGATCCCTGAATTGGCGGTGACATGCCCCGTTTTGTGGCGGGTAACGATAGCATAGGGGGTCGCCCGCATCACAGTTTGGGTCTCGTCCAGAATAAGCTGACACAAGGCCGCTGGACGGCCCGTTTTTTGCTCAAGCTGTTGCGCTTCTTGGCTTGGGTTTACAGCAGAGAGGGCGCGATTGCAGCCTTCAGCTTTAGAGACGATCTTTTGCGCGACCACCACTATATCATCGCCGCCAAGAGGAATGCAGCCATCCCGTGCCGCTTTGATAATCGCTTGGGCGATATCATCACCGGCGACAAAATGCGGCATGGCTGGCAGCAGATCAACCGCCATACGAGGGAAAAGAACAGTCACACGGCACACCACTTCACGGCCATTATTGAATATCAGTGCATATCTTGGTTGCGAAACGCGATCCGATGCCTAAGCGCAATGGCGCAATTACGAATGACTGCAAAGCGAAAGGATTGACGACATGGCAAAGATTGGAGTTATCGGCGGGACAGGGGCGCTTGGCAAAGCCATTGCCCGGCGTCTGGCAAAGGCCGGTCACGCAGTAACGATCGGCAGCCGTTCAGCAGAGACCGCCAGTGCCGCAGCCCAAGAAATCGGGGCAGCCCGTGGGGCTGCAAATGAGGATGCCGCGCGCGATCAGGATGTGGTTATCATGACTGTGCCTTATTCCGCCCACGCGGCAACGCTGGCCCAGATCAAGGATGCGGTTGGCAGTGCCATTGTGGTCGATACCACGGTGCCGCTGGTGCCGCCCAAGGTCATGCGGGTGCAACTGCCTGAAGCCGGCAGCGCTGCCGTTGAAGCGCAAGGCCACCTTGGCGAAGGTGTGCGATTGGTTAGCGCCTTTCATTCCGTTGCGGCGCACAAGCTGATCCATGATCAGAAGATTGATTGCGACGTGCTGGTGTTCTCGGATGACATTGAAGCGCGCGGCGTAGTGATCGACTTGTGCCAAGATATGGAACTGCGCGGTCTTTCAGGCGGTGCCTTGGTGAATTCTGCTGCGGCAGAAGCGCTCACCTCAATCTTGATCTACATGAACAAGACCTATGGTGCAGATGGGGCGGGCATACGCTTTACCGGTCTGACAAAGGCTCCGGCCATAGCCTGATCCCATAGGGGGGCGGTGCCTTACCGCGTGCTTTGTGCGCCAGGCATCGCCCCATTATGTTCTAAGAACTGCTAACTGCAGTCAGGCGGTTGAGGCCATGCGGCCCAATAGGGCAATCCCAAACCGCGCCCAAATGATAGCGAAAATAGCGACAACGGCACCGAGCACCATATCGGAAAGATAATGCGTGCCCTCTACGGGGGTCGCCATAAGCATCAGCAGATTTAACGGCACCAGATAGCGACGCAAGACGACAATCGGCCATGCGGAAACCATATAGATCACCGCGCAGACCGTGTGGAAGCTTGGCGCGCAGACCAGGCCGCGAAGAGATCCCAGATCGATTTGGGTCATAACATGAGCGCGCAAGGCAGGGATAATCTCGCCCTGATAGAGCCCAGTCGTTGGCATGTAGTGGATTGGTCCGTGCCAGAGAAATTCAAGCGCCCCTCGAGCAGGAAATAAAGGAAACAGAGCTAAGGTTAAGGTACTGGCGAGCCAGAATGTCATGATAAATTGACGAGCTTGAGCCCGTTGTCCGTGCCATGCGTGCCAGGCCAACAAGACCAAAGGCGATAGAAATACCGAGCCATATGCCGCCGCGCCCATGTGCTGGAGGATCGGGTGATCGGCGACAATCCTGTAGAGGTTAAGCCAATTGAAATGGAGTAGCTGATCTGCGTGTTCGAGCGCGGCATCATAAAAGCCGGACGTTACCGTTGCCGCTTCATAGCTGCCGATGGCGCCCATCATGCAGATTGCCAGCATTAACAGCGCGCTTTCTGAAAATTCCCGCAGGCGCGCCTGCCACAAGGTTTTGGCATTATAGGTTTGGTACAACGCAAAACAAAGCAGGCCAATTGCGGCAAGCAAAGCGCCAAATGCTCCATTTGTCGTATCAATCACCAAGTGGTTGCGGATCATCATTGCGCTGATGATCAGGCCGCTGGCAATCAGCATTCCAGCCACCCAGCGCCCGGGAATAAGCGGTGGCATGGCAGGGCTGTTAGAGCGGGTGGTTGAAGCAAAATTAACAGTAAAGTCTTTGCTGTTCATGCGGTCGTGTCATTTGGTTTGAGTTATTTTGTCAGGATAATGGGGTGGGAATTATCTGTTAGACTGGCTTGGGCTTGATATGGCTGCCCTTTGGCCTAGTCTTGCCGCGTGAGACAAGACACAAAAGTGTCACAAAAAGCATATTGGTTCAGGTTTGATGGTTATCTGGGCGGGGGTTGTGGCCAGAATGTCGCCATCTGCCTGAATGGGCAGGACTTGGTCAGACGCTATGGTGATCGTCTGTCCTTTTATCCTGATCCAGTTTGGATCATTAAAGCACTTGTTCACAGCCGCGCTCAGCACAAGGCGCAAGAAATCAAGACGCCGGGCGCGAGGCATAATTAAGACACGAAATTCAGGCGTTTTTAGGTTTGCCCGATCATCCAAAACGCAAGAGCCAGCATAGTGGTGAGCTTTAAGAATGAAGATGGCTTCGGCATTATGCTGCTCGCCATCTACCGTCACGGTTAAGCCATTCCGAGGCCAGCGCCAGATATGACTAAGCAAGGCGATTATATAAGCCGCGCGACCAAAATGGCGTTTTAGAAATGGTGACGTCCTTGCAACAATGGCGCTGTCTGGGCCAACCGAGGCGCAGCAGAGGAAGGCTTTATCATTCAGCAGGCCCAAATAATGCTGCCGTGTGTCTTTGGTTTGGCTGATATGTTTAACAAATGCCTTGCAGTCTGCGCTATAGCCAGCCTCACGGGCGATCAAGTTTACCGTTCCAGCCGGATAGATGCAGTAAGTAGCCTTGTGAAATGTTTTATGGTTTTGAGAGATTACTGTGCGCGCTGTGCCGTCCCCTCCAACAATGCAGACCAGTTCTGCTTGCTCTGGCATAGCCGCATTATGAAAGTTCTGGCTATCTGTGGTTGTGACACGATGTCCACTATTCTCAAAAGTTTGCTTTAAGCGCGATAGCGCTATGAGTGAGAAATTTCCGGCTGTTGGGTTATAGGCAATTACCACCCCAGATTCAGGGTTGTCTGAGCGCCTTTGCTCTTTTGGGGGCAATAGATTTTTCAAGGCTTGCGGCAATGTTTGCTGTGCAGTCTGTTGTTCTGAAGGGGGCCCATGAATGGCAAGCCGTCCACTAGGCAGCATCGCCCCCTTCGTCCAGACAATGCTGCGGGCTTTTTGGCGTAAATTAAACGTATGCTTATCCGGTATGGTGAATGTGCATCACCATCATCACAG